>JADGGM010000742.1 GCA_019689955.1 Gemmatimonadaceae bacterium | reverse complement strand
GAACCGGGGTGGATTGGGCGCTGGATGCGCCTCGCGGGGCTCCTCGTGGTCACCCCGGTCCTGATCGTCCCGATCCGCGGAGGGCTCCAGTGGACGCCGCTCAACCAGAGCAGCGTCTATTTCACACACGACGACTTCGCCAACCAGGCGGCGCTCAACGTGGGGTGGAACTTCTTCCACTCGCTCACCACGAGCCGCGCGCTCGCCCGCACGAACCCCTACACGGAGCTCGGCGCGGCCGAATCGGCGCAGGTGCTGGACAGCCTCATGCACGCCACGGACAGTACCGCCCCGCACCTCCTCCGCGTGCCGCGCCCGAACGTGATCCTCATCATCTGGGAGAGCCTGACCGCAAAGGTCGTCGGGCGCCTGGGGGGCGTCCCGGGGGTCACGCCGTGCCTCGACTCGCTCACCCATGAAGGGGTGTTCTTCGACCACCTCTACGCGTCGGGCGACCGGAGCGCCAAGGGGCTCGTCGCCATCCTGAGCGGCGAGCCGACGCTGCCGCACCTCCAGATCATGAACACCCCGAACAAGGCCGCCACGCTCCCGATGCTCGCCCGCGACTTCGACGCGGCCGGGTACACGACGTCGTTCTACTACGGCGGCGAGCTGGAGTTCGCCAACATCAAGTCGTACGTCATCGCCGGACGCTTCCAGCGCATCACCGGGGAGAGCGCCTTCGACCCCAAGGACCGCAACTCGAAGTGGGGAGCGCACGACCACGTGGTGCTCCAGCGCCTCCTGGACGACACCCGCGCGATGCCGCGGCCGTTCTTCAGCACGCTCTTCACGCTGAGCAGCCACGAGCCCTTCGAGGTGCCGATGGCCCCCGTGTTCCCGGGCGCCGATGAGCGGAGCAAGTTCCTCAACGCGCACGCGTACACCGATCGCAGCATCGGCGCGTTCATTCGCGCGGCGCAGCGCGAGCCGTGGTGGGACAGCACGCTCGTGGTGATCGTCGCCGATCACGGGCACGTGATCCCCCGTCTCCCGCCGCGCGACGGCATGCCGATCGCGATGCAGTATCACATCCCGATGCTCTGGCTCGGCGGTGCCCTCGCGGTGCGCGACACCGTGGTGACGCGCGTGGGGGCGCAGACCGATCTCGCGCCGACCCTCCTCGCGCAGCTCGGGCTTCCGCACGCCGCCTATCGCTGGGGGCGCAATCTGCTCGCCGCGGATGCGACGTCGTTCGCGTCCTTCTCGTATCTCGATGGCTTCGGCGTGGTTGACGAGCGGGGTGGGGTGGTGTACGACGCGGTGCGTCGGCAGGTCACGCAGCAGCGA
>JADGGM010000046.1 GCA_019689955.1 Gemmatimonadaceae bacterium | reverse complement strand
GCGGGCCACCAGGGGCGGGCGCGGTGCGCGAGCTCGAGGTAGATGTGGGCCATGGCGTTCCCGCTCACCATCACCGCGGCGTCGGGGCGGCGGGCGTAGATCCACGGGTGGGCGATGACGCGGTGGCCGTCGTCGCGCAGCGCGGTGGCGAGGTCGTCGTGCGCGTGGACGGCGGAGTGGCCGTGGTCGCTCACGATCCAGAGGTGCGTTTTCTCCCACACGCCGTGGCGCTCGGCGTCATGGCGGAGCTCGGCGACCATCTCGTCGAGCGCGCGGATTGCGCCGAGGGCGTCGGGGGAGGCGTGGCCGGAGGCGTGCGACGTCTTGTCGAGTCCGAGGAGGGCGATGAAGCTCAAAGCGGGGCGGCGGGTACGAATCCGGCGGGCCGCGGTCCGGCCGATCATGCGGTCGATCTCCAGCCATCCGCCGACGTCCCCCGTCCAATGGGTACGCGCGATCCGGAGGAGGAGGCGGAGGCCGCGCCCCAACTGCTCGCGCCGGGCCGCGCCACGGCCGATCATGCTCATGGCGTGGAAGCGCGAGGGGGAGAGCTCGAACAGGGTCGGGACCTTGGCGTCGAGGTCGCCATCCATGTGGCGCATCTCGCTGCTGAGGTAGCTCCGGCAGTACGGCGGGCGCCGACACCGCGTCCGCGTCCGGTCGTACCAGCGGAGCCCCGGGAGACCAATCGGGCCGGGAAAGCGTCCGGTGAGAAAGGGGGCGTACGCCGGGCCGGTGACGGAGGGGAAGACGGTGGTGACCGCGTGCATCCCCCCTTCGTCGCGCAGCCGCGCGAGCGCCGGCAGGGTGCCTGCGGCGAGCCCCGCGTCGAACGCGTCGGCGCGCGCGCCGTCGGCCACGAGAATGATGACGGGCATGGAACGGGAAGGCGCCTCAGTACCTCTGATCAGGCTTCTGGACTAGCTTACGCGCTCGTGCGCTCCCCGGGGGGAGGGGGGAGCGGGGGAGCGCCGACACCACCAGGAGAAGTTAGCACATGAACGTCGAGCTCCGCTGACGATGGCATCGCGAACACCCAAGGCGCGCAAGCGTACGAGCCGTGTGGTCACGGCGACCGGGCGGTCCGCCGCCGAGACCAACCGCGCCGAAGCGGAGCACGGCGCCCGTGAGGGGCTGCGGGAGCGGACCGAGGAAGGGCACCTCAAGGCGGGGCGCACGCCGCCGTCGCAGATGGAGGAGGGGCGCCAGTCCGGTGCGGTGAAGAAGATCGACGACCGGCCGATCGACCAGTCGATCCGCGACTACCTCCCCCCCGCGCTCACCGAGGACGAGAAGCTCCTGCGCACCGCGGGGCTCGCCCCGGCCACCGACTTCACGCGCACGGACCCGTGGCGGGTCATGCGGATCATGTCGGAGTTCATCGAGGGGTTCGACACGCTCTCCTCGGTGAGGAAGGCGGTGACGATCTTCGGCTCCGCGCGCGTGGGGCCGGACGACCCGCAGTACCAGGCGGCGCAGGAGACCGCGCGGCTCCTGGCGGAGGCGGGGTTCGCGATCATCACCGGCGCCGGGCCGGGGATCATGGAGGCCGCGAACAAGGGGGCGCGGCTCGGCCACGGGCGCTCGATCGGGTGCAACATCGAGCTCCCGTTCGAGCAGGGCGCCAACCCGTACGTCGACACGCTCATCAACTTCCGCTACTTCTTCGTGCGGAAGACGATGTTCGTGAAGTACTCGGTGGGGTTCATCATCTTCCCCGGCGGTTTCGGCACGCTCGACGAGCTGTTCGAGGCGCTCACGCTCATCCAGACGGGGAAGATCTACCAGTTCCCGGTGATCATGTTCGGCCGGCACTACTGGGCCGGGCTCATTCGCTGGCTGCAGTCGCGCGTGCTGCTGGAGAAGAAGATCTCCCCGGGGGACATGGACCTCATGCTGCTCACCGACGACCCGGCGGAGGCGGCGGACGTGGTGAAGTCCGCGTACGAGGCGCAGCAGCGTGCGGCGGCGGAGCGCGACGCGAAGGTGAACCGGCGGCACGAGGCGGTGTAGCGGGCCGCGCCGGCGCCGCCCACTGACGCGGCGCTCCCGACGGCGTTAGAGTTCGGCGCACGCTACCACGACCGCCAGAGCCGGAGATTGGGATGACGAAGAAGAAGGACGACGGGCGGACCCCGACGCGCGCGTCGGCCGCCGGGAACAAGGCCGAGCAGAAGCGACAGGCCGAGGCGCGCGAGCGCGGCGAGCACGCCGCCGCGCCGAAGCCGGCGAGCCGCTTCCTCCGCGGCCAGCGCATCGACCCGCGGCGCATCGATGGCCGCGAGACCGTCGCGGAGCTCATCGACGGGACCTTCCTCGCCTACAACGCTGCGCGGCTCCGCGAGGCCGCGCAGCTCTTCACCGAGAAGATGCTGCGTCCCGACGTGACGGTCGGGCTCACCCTCACCGGCGCGCTCACGCCGGCGGGGCTCGGGATCTCGGCGCTCATCCCGCTCATCCAGGCGGGGTTCGTGGACTGGATCATCTCCACCGGCGCCAACCTGTACCACGACACGCACTACGGTCTCGGGCTCGCCATGCACCGCGGCAACGCGCACGAGAGCGACGTCGTGCTGCGCGAGGAAGGGGTCGTCCGGATCTACGACATCTTCTTCGACTACGACGTGCTCCTCTCCACCGACGCGTTCTTCCGCCAGATCATGCGCGGGCCGGAGTTCCAGCGCGCGATGTCGAGCGCGGAGTTGCACTATCTGTGCGGCAAGTATGTGCGCGAGCGCGAGCGGGCGCTGGGGATCACGCACCGCTCGCTCCTCTCGGCCGCGTACGAGGCCGGGGTGCCCATCTACACGTCGTCGCCCGGCGATTCGTCGATCGGGATGAACGTGGCCGCGCTCGCGCTCGAGGGGAACGCGCTCACCATCGACCCGAACCGCGACGTGAACGAGACGGCGTCGATCGTCCTCGAGGCGAAGCGCAGCGGGGGGAAGAGCGCCGTGCTGATCATGGGGGGCGGGAGCCCGAAGAACTTCATGCTGCAGACCGAGCCGCAGATCCAGGAAGTGCTCGGGATCGACGAGCGCGGCCACGACTACTTCCTCCAGGTGACCGACGCGCGCCCCGACACCGGCGGCCTCTCGGGCGCCACGCCGGCCGAGGCGGTGAGCTGGGGGAAGATCGATCCCGACCGGCTCCCCGACGCGGTCGTGTGCTACACCGACTCGACGATCGCGCTCCCGCTCCTCACCTCGTACGCGCTCGCCAAACGCGAGCCGCGCCCGCTCAAGCGGCTCTACGATCGTCGCGAGGCGATGATGGATCGCCTGCGGCGGGAGTTCGAGCAGGCGACCGCCGCGTCCGCGGTGACCGCGCGCGCGGGCGCCGGCGCCGGCCGGCCGGGCCCCGGCGCGCCGGGGCCGGCCGCCTCGGTCAGGGCACGACGGTGAGCACCACCGACGCGCTGTCCCCGCCGCCGCGCGCGATGATCGAGGTCGCGCCGATGCTGAGCGCCGTCACGAGCCCCGCACTGCTCACCGACGCGACGCTCGGCGTGGAGCTCGAGAAGGTGATGGTGACGTTGTCGAGCGTGTCCCCCGAGGCGTCGACCGCCGCGGCGGTGAGCGTCGCAGTGTCGCCGACCACGAGCGTGCCGGGGAAGACCCCGAGCTGGATTGCCGCGACGCCGGGCTTGTTGGTGCAGGGGAGGGGTGAGCACGGCGAGGTGCTCAGGTTGGAGTCCCCACCCTGACAGGCGAGGAACAGCGCGGCGCCGAGGGCCGCGGCCAGTCGCAACGTGGATCGAGCCATACGGGGAACCTCCTGATACGCGAATGGCGCCCGAACCTAGCGGTGGATCCCTGCCCGCACGGCGCGAACGAAGTTGATCTTCGACAACTTCCCCCGCGACACATGGTGCTCGAGCGGCTCACGACCAAGGACGTCTCGGGTGATGGCGCGGTCACTCCACCCGCGATGGATCCGCGCCTCGATGGCGTGCATCGTCTCCTCCATCCACTCGGCCTTGGCGAGCAGCGCGTCCACGGGATCGCGGACGAGCCCGCGGTGCGCGTCGAAGAGACGCCGGGGGTGGAGCGCCGCGGCCGCGCGCAGGCTCGCCACGAGCCGCCGCGGGTCTTCCCCCTCGTGCGCGATCCGTACCTTGATCCCGAGAAAGAGGTCCCCGCCGAAGAGCGTTTCGCGCTCCGCGTCCCACACGACGTGATGGTCGTGGGAGTGGCCGGGCGCCGGGACGAGGCAGAGCGCATCGCACACGAACGGGCGGACGGCGGACACGAGCCGCGGCGGGGTCCCCCACGTGATGCGCCGGTACGTGTCGAGCGGCGGCGCGGCGCGGAGGGCGGCGAGGGTGGCATCCGAGGCCGCGAGGGGGAGCCCGCCGCGCACCGCGAGCTCCACGTTCCCCGCATGGTCCTCGTGATGGTGCGTGAGGATCACGCCCCGCGGCTGCGCGTGGTCGAGGTAGGCCGCCACCTCCCGGCCGACGGCCGCGAACCCCAGGTCCACGAGCACCCCGCGCACGAGGTACGCGCTCACCGAGTAACCGATGGCCCGGGTGGTCCGGGTGGACATCACCACGCGCGTGACGTCGTCAAGGGCCTCGATCGCGAGCATGTCTGGAATCTACGCCGCCGCGGGGGCGAGGTGCGCCGGGGCGCGCGGCGGCAAGGGTGGACATCCCCCGAATTCGTGCCTACAATGAGGGATGCCCTCGCATGACCGAGTCACCCGGATCGAGCGTCAGGTGCCGGCCCGCTCTCGCCGCCAGACCCCATCGCGCGGCGCGTGGTCTGAAGCTTGCGCGAGCGCTCGGCCTGGTGTGGCCCGCGAGGTGCGCGCCATGCTGGAGAGCGCGCCCGACTGACGACGACGGTGGCAGAGCGGCTTGATTCCAGCGCCCGGCCTCCGCGGCCGGGCGCTCCACTTTTGCGCTGTGACTTCCCATGATCGAAGAGCTGAAGGCGAAGCTGGAGGCGGAGGTGAACCGCCTACAGCACGAACTCAACGTCACGCTTCCCAACGAGATCCGCAAAGCCGTCGAGCTCGGCGACCTCCGCGAGAACAGCGAGTACAAGGCGGCGCTGGAGCGCCAGCAGTTCGTGCAGGCGCGGCTGGGGCAGCTCCGCCAACGGTTGAGCAAGCTCTCGCAGATCGACGTGACGCAGATCCCGACCGACAGGGTCGGGCTCGGCTCGCGGGTGACGGTGGAGGACGTGAAGACGGGGAGCACCGAGGTCTATCACCTCGTCTTCGGCGACGCGGTGGAGTTCGAGGAGGGGCACGTCACCATGGCGTCCCCCATCGGCCGCGCCCTCATCGGGAAGGCGGTGGGCGAAGTGGCCCTCCTCAAGCTCCCCACCATGACGCGCCAGCTCAAGATCGTGGAGCTGTGGACGATCCATCAGCAGGTGACGATCGAGGAGGACAGCTGACCTCGGCTCACCGGCGGCCGATCCCGAAGATCTTCGCGACGTCGCGCGCGTAGCGCGAGAGCTCGCTGTCGATCTGCCCGCTGGTCCAGCCGAGCAGCGGGGCGATGACGCGCGCCGCGGCCGGGGCGGCGGCGAGCCCGTGATCGCGCGTCTCGAAGGCGATGTGTAGCCGGCGCACGAGGAGATCGGCGAGGGTCAGCGCCATCTCGTGCTCCACGGCCCAGTGCAGCTCGGCGACGATGTCCGGGAGCTCCGGCGCCACGCGCGCCGCCAGGGCGTGGTTGCTCCCGACGAGCGCCCACACGTCGCGCCACTCGGTCCCGTAGCGGTGCACGAGGTGCTCGGCGAGCGGTGCCACCCCGATCGCCGCGCGCGCGGCCTCGAGCTCGGCGCTGAGCGATGACGTCTCCCCGCCGGGGAGCGGTACCTCGGCCGTCGCGGCCCGGTGCGGCGCTCGCCCGATGGCGCGGCACACGGCGTCGACCACCTCCTCCGCCATCGCGCGGTACGTGGTGAGCTTGCCTCCCGTCACGGAGAGGAGCCCCGGCGCGCTCCACGTGATGGCGTGCTCGCGCGACGCCGCGCTCGGCGCGCCGTCGGAGCCCGCCGCGAGCGGGCGCACCCCGGCCCACGCGCTCACCACGTCGCTCGCCGAGAGGTGCGCGGCCGGGAAGTACGCGTTCGCGGACCGGAGGAGGTAGGCGATGTCGTCCCCCGTCGCGTGGACCGCATCGAGCGGGCCCGCGTAGTCGGTGTCGGTGGTGCCGATGATCGTGAGCCGCCCGGCGGGGAGGATGAACATCACCCGGCCGTCGATCGGCGAGAGGATCACGAGGGCGCCGCGGTTCCCCACGCGCTCGTGCGGGACCGCCACGTGCACCCCCTTGGTGCCGCGCACCGCGGGGGGCGCCGCGGGGTTGGCCATGCGGCGGATCGTGTCGCTCCACGGGCCGGTGGCGTTCACCACGGTGCGCGCCCGGATGGTGGGGGTGGCCCCCGAGATCTCGCACCGGACGTGCGCCCCGCACACCGTGCCCGCTTCGATGACCAGGTTGCACACGGCCACGTGGTTCACCACCACCGCCCCCGCATCGCTCGCCGCGCGCGCGGTGGCAAGGGTGAGACGGGCGTCGTCGGTCGCGGCGTCGTAGTACATCGCGCCGCCGCGGAGCCCAGCCTGCCGGAGCGCCGGCTCGGCCGCGAGCACGGCGCGCGCGCTCAGCCCCCGGTGGCGCGCGACGTTCCGGAAGAACGACAGCGCGTCGTAGAGCAGGAGCCCGGCGCGGAGCTTCCACGCCGGGATGCGCGCGCGCTCATACACCGGCCAGGTGAAGGCGAGCGGCCGCACCAGGTGGGGCGCGATCGTGAGGAGCGTGCGCCGCTCGCGGCTCGCTTCGTAGACGAGGTGCAGGGCCCCGTGCTCGAGGTAGCGCACCCCGCCGTGCACCAGCCGCGACGACCGGCTCGACGTCCCACTGGCGAAGTCGTCCCGTTCCACGAGCGCGACGCGGAGCCCGCGCATCGCGGCGTCGCGCGCGACCCCGACCCCAGTGATCCCGCCGCCGATCACGAGCACGTCGAACGCCTCGCGGCCGAGGCGCTCGACCTGCGCGAGGCGCCCGGCGGGGGAGAACAGCGATGAGTTGCGCGGCATCGCGCTCACTACGTGGAGGTTCGATGGTGTACACCGAGCGTCGCGCGCCATCGCGCTCGAGTGATCGCGTGCTACCGACGGCCCGCGATCGGCCGGTGTCACGGTGTGCACGTTCCGTGCTAATTCTAAGTGGCTGCCAGACCGCCTGATACGGGCGCCTCGGCCCCCCTCGCGGACGCGGGTGGCGAATTGGCATCCCCCTCTCCGGCGCGATAGCTTGGAGGCATGGAGACCTACGGAACCAACGGCCGGCGCGTCGCGATCATCGCCGGGCTGCGGACGCCGTTCGCGAAGGCGGGGACGGACCTCCGCTCGGTCACCGCGCAGGAGCTGGGGCGGGCGGTGGTGGCGGAGCTGGTCGAGCGCTCGGAGATCGATCCCAAGGAGATCGACGCGCTCGTCTTCGGGACCGTCGTCCCCTCGGTGCTCGCGCCGAACATCGCGCGCGAGGTGGCGTTGCTCCCCATGCTCCCCAAGGGGATCCCGGCGTTCACGGTGAGCCGGGCCTGCGCATCGGCCAACCAGGCGATCACCGACGCCGCGGACCAGATCGTGCTCGGGCACGCGGACGTGGTCGTGGCCGGCGGGGCCGAGTCGCTCTCCAACGTGCCGATCCTCCACACGCGCAACTTCTCCGACGCGCTCGTGGCCGCCTCGCGCGCCAAGTCGGTGGGGGCGCGGGTGAGCGCGTTCGCGCGCGTGCGCCCCAGGGATCTCATCCCGGTCGCCCCGGCGATCGCCGAGCCGTCCACGGGGGAGACGATGGGGCAGTCGGCCGAGAAGATGGCGAAGCTCAACCACATCCCGCGCGACGAGCAGGACCAGTTCGCGCTCCGCTCGCACCGCCTCGCCGCGGCGGGGACGCAGGACGGGCGGCTCACGGCCGAGATCATGCCGTTCTACATCCCCCCGCGCTACGAGAAGTGGGCGACCGTCGACAACGGTGTGCGCACCGACACGAGCTTCGAGCAGCTCCAGGCGCTCAAGCCCGTCTTCGACCGGCGCTACGGGACCGTGACCGCGGGGAACTCGTCCCCCCTCACCGACGGGGCGGCGGCGGTGCTCCTCATGAGCGAGGCGAAGGCGCGTGCGCTCGGCTACACGCCCATCGCCTACATTCGCTCCTACGCCTACGCCGCGCTCGATCCCGGGGAGCAGTTGCTGCAGGCCCCCGTGCTCGCCGCTCCCGTCGCGCTCCAGCGCGCCGGGCTCACGCTCAAGGACATCGACCTCGTGGAGATGCACGAGGCGTTCGCCGCGCAGGTGCTCTCCAACCTGCAGGGGTTCGAGAGCAAGGCGTGGGCGGAGCGCGCGGGGTTCTCGCGGCCGGTGGGGGAAGTCGACCGCTCGCGGCTCAACGTGATGGGCGGGTCGATCGCCATCGGGCACCCGTTCGGCGCGACCGGCGCGCGGATCACGACCACACTGGCGAACGAGCTCAAGCGCCGCGGCGGGCAGTTCGGGATGATGACCGTCTGCGCCGCCGGCGGAATGGGGTTCGCGATGATTCTGGAGAGAGCGGCATGACGGTCGTCCAAGCGCCCACGTCCGGCCCGCCCGCGTTTTCCATGCAGGTGGACAGCGGGATCGCCGTGGTCACTTTCGATCTGCCCAACGCCCCGGTGAACACCCTCGGCCCCGCGGTGGGGACCGAGCTCGCCGCGCTGCTCGACCGCATCGAGCGCGACGCGAGCATCCGGGCGGTGGTGCTCATCTCCGGGAAGCCCGACATCTTCATCGCCGGCGCCGACATCGAGCAGTTCCTCACCCTGCGCACCGCGCGCGACGCCGAGGAGCTGAGCCGGGGCGCGCAGGCGATGATGGACCGCATCGAGCGCCTCCGCGCTCCCGTGGTCGCGGCGATCCACGGCGCGTGTCTGGGAGGCGGGCTGGAGGCCGTGCTCGCCTGCGCCTACCGCGTGGCCACCAACCACCCCAAGACGCTGTTCGCCGCGCCGGAAGTGCGGCTCGGGCTCATCCCCGGCGCCGGGGGGACGCAGCGGCTCCCGCGGACCGTCGGGCTCCGCGGCGCGCTCGAGATGATCCTGCAGGGGAAGAACGTCCGCGCGCCGAAGGCGCTGCGCATGGGGCTCATCGACGAGCTGGTGCACCCGGCGATCCTGCGCGAGATCGCGGTGGACCGCGCGCGCCAGCTCGCCGACGGGAAGATCAAGCGCACGCGCCGCCGCGCCTCGCGCGGCGTGGCGGACCTGGTGCTCGAGGACAACCCGCTGGGGCGCTCACTCATCTTCCGCAAGGCGCGGGAGCAGGTGCTGAAGCAGACCCACGGCCACTACCCCGCGCCGCTCGCCGCGCTCGACGCGGTCCGCACGGGGTACGTGCAGGGGATGAGCCGCGGCTACGCCGAGGAGGCGCGCCTGTTCGGCGAGATGGCGATGACGGAGACGTCGAAGCAGCTCATCTTCCTCTTCTTCGCCACCACCGCGCTCAAGAAGGACTTCGGCGTCGACACCCCGGTCGAGCCGCTCCCGGTGGACAAGATCGGGATCCTCGGCGCCGGCTTCATGGGGGCCGGGATCGCCAGCGTCGCGGCGATGCAGGGGACCGTCGTGCGGCTCAAGGACGCCGAGCACGCCCGCGTGGCCAAGGGGCTCAAGGCAGTGAACGACGTGCTGCGCGAGCGGCTCACGAAGAAGCAGATCACCCGCCGCCAGCTCGAGGACGAGATGTCGCTGGTCAGCGGGACGATCGACTACTCCGGCTTCGGCAACGTGGACCTGGTGATCGAGGCCGTGTTCGAGGAGCTCGGGCTCAAGCATCGCGTGCTGCAGGAAGCCGAGCAGGTGATCCCGAGCGACGCCATCTACGCGTCGAACACCAGCACCATCCCGATCGCCCGCATCGCCAGCGTGTCGCGGCGCCCCGAGCAGGTGCTCGGGATGCACTTCTTCTCCCCCGTGCACAAGATGCCGCTGCTCGAGGTGATCGTCACCGACCGCACCTCGCCGGTGGCGACGGCGACGGCGGTGGCCTACGGGCAGAAGCTCGGCAAGACGGTGATCGTGGTCAACGACGGCCCGGGCTTCTACACCACGCGCACCCTCGCGGCGTACATGAACGAGGCCGGCTTCCTCCTCGACGAAGGGGTGGCGATCGACGCGCTCGACCGCGCGCTCGTGGAGTTCGGCTTCCCCGTGGGGCCCATCACCCTCATGGACGAAGTGGGGCTCGACGTGGGGGAGAAGGTGGGGCACGTGCTGCTGGAGGCGTTCGGGGACCGGCTCACCCCCTCGGCGTCGCTCGCGCGCGTGGTGTCGGCGGGGCGCACGGGCTGTCACTTATACACATAACCGAGC
>JADGGM010000045.1 GCA_019689955.1 Gemmatimonadaceae bacterium | reverse complement strand
CCGGGAGCCCGATCGCCGCGGCGATCGCGATGATGATGAGCGTGCCGACGATCGCGTTCGCCATCCCGCCCCCCGCCTCGCCGACCGGGCGCGGGGTGTGGGTGAAGAAGCCGACGCTGATCGAGCCGGCGCCGAGCTTCACCAGGTGGAAGAGGATCAGGATGAGCGGGAGCGTCGCGATCACGGCGGCGAGCGTCATGAGCGAGAGCATTATCGCGTTCACCACGCGGCGCCAGCGCCCGCCGCGCGCGGTGCGCTCGCCGAAGGCGCGCGGCGAGATGGGAGATGCGGCCGTGCGGCTCACACCACCCTCCCGCTCGCGCCGCGCGAGACCTGCCAAACGAGCCACCGCGCGATCGCGTTCACGACGATCGTGATCACGAACAGTGTGAACCCCACGGCCATGAGCGCGGAGAGGTGCGCGTCGCTGCTCGCCTCGCTGAACTCGTTGGCGATGAGCGACGCCATGGTGTAGCCGGGGGCGAAGAGCGAGGCCGAGATCTCGTGGCGGTTCCCGATCACCATGGTCACCGCCATCGTCTCGCCGAGCGCGCGCCCGAGGCCGAGGATGATCCCCCCGATGATCCCCGAGCGTGCGTACGGGAGCACGGCGATCCGGATCACTTCCCAGCGCGTGGCGCCGAGCGCCAGCGCGGCCTCGCGCTGCGCGCGCGGGACGGCCATGAGCACCTCGCGCGACACCGAGGCGATGAAGGGGAGCACCATGATCGCCAGGATGATCCCCGCCGCGAGCATGCTCGGCCCGTACGCGGGACCGGTGAAGAACGGCGTCGCGCCCAGCCCCAGCGTGTCGCGCAGGAAGGGCATGACCGGGGAGCGCAGGACCGGGAGGAGGACGAAGATCCCCCACAGCCCGTACACCACGCTCGGGATCGCCGCGAGGAGGTCGACGAGGAACGCCATCGGGCGGCGCAGGCGCGCGGGGGCGAGCTCGGAGAGGAACACCGAGACGCCGATCGCGAGCGGGGTGGCGATGAGGAGCGCGATCGCCGAGGAGACGAGCGTGCCGTAGATCGCCGGCGCCGCGCCGAAGTCCCCCGTGACCGGGTCCCAGGTGCTCGAGGTGAGGAAGCCGACGCCGAACTTGCGGAGCGTGGGCCACCCCGCCACCGCGATCTCGATCGCCACCAGCCCCACCAGGAGCGGGATGCAGAGCGCGAACCCCGCGATCATCCACCGGTAGATCCGGTCGCCGATCGCGCGGCCGTCGATGCGGAGGACCGGTTCGTCCCCGTCGTCGTGCACGACGACGGCGGGGGCGGTAGCGGGCTCGCTCATGCGCTCACGCGGACGGAGTCGGCGCGGGCCTGGAGGCGCGTGACCATGTTGTCGGGGAGCGGCGCGTAGTCGAGCGTCGCGGCCGACTTCTCACCCTCGGTGAGGTACCAGTGCAGGAAGCGCTTGAGCTTCTCCCCCTTCACCGCGTCGCGCTGCTGCTGGTAGACGAGGAGCCAGGTGAACGAGGCGATCGGATACGCGCCCGCGCCGGGGGCGTTCACGATCGAGATGCGGTAGTCGGTGTTCGCCGGGAGCTTCTCCGCGGCGCCCGCGGCGGCCTTGGTGGCCGACGCGATCGACGGGGTGACGAACTCGCCAGCGACGTTCTTCAGGGCGGCCGTCGGGAGGTTGTTCTGCTTCGCGTACGCCAGCTCCACGTAGCCGATCGCCCCCGGCGTCTGCTTCACCTGCCCGGAGACCCCTTCGTTCCCCTTCGCGCCGATCCCCACGGGCCAGGCGAGCTCCTTCCCCTTCCCGGGCGCCTTGGCCCAGCCCGGGCTCACGCTGCTCAGGTAGTCCGAGAAGATGTACGTGGTCCCGCTCCCGTCGGAGCGGTGCACGACGAGCACGTCCGAGGCGGGGAGAGTGAGGCCGGGGTTGAGCGCGGCGATCCGGCTGTCGTTCCACTTGGTGATCCGCCCCTGGTAGATCTCCGCGACCACGTCCCCCGTGAGCTTCAGGGGCTGCGTGATGCCGGGGAGGTTGTACGTGATCACCACGGCGCCGATGACGGTCGGGAAGTGGAGCACCGGGCCCTTGGCCTGCGCCAGCTCGGCGTCGGACATGGGGGCGTCGGAGGCGCCGAAATCGACCGTCCCTTCGGAGAGCTGGCGGATCCCGCCCCCGGAGCCGATCGACTGGTAGTTGATCTTGACCCCCGTCTGGGCCGCGTAGTCGGCGAACCACTTGCTGTAGATCGGATACGGGAAGGTCGCTCCCGCGCCGGTGAGGTCGGTCCCGCTGCCGGCGCGTGCCGCGGAGGTGGCGCTGCCGGAGGTCGAGGAGGGCTCCCGCTTGTCACCACCGCAGGCTGCCATGGCGCCGAGCGCCAGCGCCAAGAGTGCGCGTCCGTTCACGAAAAAAGCTCCGTGCATGTTGGGGTTTCCCCCAAGATGCACGGAGCCAGCGCCTCTTTTTATTGCGAAACCGTAACGAACGCGTCACGAGGGCGGAGCGCGTTCCCCGGCGAGGTCAGAAGTACGCCTGCCAGTGCAGGAACCACGTTTTGCTCTCGGTCCCGGCGAGCCCGCTCTGTGGCTTGCTCTCCTGGTAGTCGAGGGCGATCGACGTCTTGGGGGTGGGCTCCCAGAAGATGCCGGCCACGATGAAACGCGTGTAGCCGTCCACGTCCTTGTTCGGCTTGAAGTGGTCGAAGCGGCCGACGAGGCCGAAGGAGCTCTTGAGCGACGGGTTGGAGAACTCGAGCGGGCGGACCACGGCGAAGACATCGAAGAGCTGCCCGGTCACGTCGGTGACGACGCGGCTGGCGACGTCCGTGCCGGTCTCGTTCCCGTCGGTGCGCTCGGCGTAGTCGGCGCCGAAGGAGAGGCGGCGGTCCTTGTTCCCGACGAAGACCCCCCACCGGTTGCGCGCCAGCCCGTCGGTCACCGAGTCGGTGACGGCGAACTTGCTGGCCGCGTTCCCGCGGTAGACCCACGGGGAGATCGTGAAGGTGCTCAGGAGCCCTGGCGTCTTGGCGAGCGGGGTGATCGAGAGCCGCGCGGCGTAGTCCTTGAACCGGTCGGCTTCCGGGTTCTCGTAGCCGTTCCCGTTGGTGATCGTGGCGTACACCTCACCGAGCTTGTTCGGGAGCGTGATCCCGGTGGCGAGGCCGATGTCGGCGGAGGAGAAGAAGCCGAAGTGCTCGATCGGCGTCTTGTCGAGGTAGCGCGGCCAGAAGTTCTCCTCGTGGTCGATCACCACCGTGTGGAGCGCACCGATCCGCGCGAAGGCCGAGGCGCCGGTCGGGGTCTTCTTCAGGTAGTCGTACTGGAGGTAGGCGTACTTGAGGCGCACGAACCACCCCTGATACGCCCCTGCCGCCGACTGCCCCTGCCGGATGTCGGTGGTGACGCGGACGCTCGCCCGGTCGCCGGCCGGCATCTTGAAGGTGAGGTACGCCCGGCCGACGTCGAACTTGTTCGGCGCCTTGCCGCCGTTCGCCGCCTTCGCGGCGGAGTCGGTCTGCATCGAGAAGCTCCCGAACACCCACCCCGAGAAATCGAGGTTCGGCGTGACGACCTTCACCGGCTTCGCGGTATCGGACGGGGTGCCCTGGGCGCGGAGCGCGAGCGGGGCGGCGACGAGCAACGCAGCGAGCGCTGCGCTCCGGACGACAAACGTTCGAATCATGGGATTGGGCGTGAGTGATGGGAAGGAACGGAGAGACGTTGCCGCGCGTCAGCGCGCGGCAACGTTCACCTGGTCGAGCTGCTTGTCCAGCATGCGCACCATCACCGGCGGGAGCGGCGCGTAATCGAGGGACGAGGCGAACTGCTCGCCATCGTGCAGCCCCCAGCGGATGAAGTCCACCAGCGCCTTGGCCTTGGCCGGGTTGCTCGGGTTCTTGTAGATCAGGATCCACGTGAACGACGAGATCGGGTAGGCCGTCTTCCCCGGCGCGTTGACGATCGAGATGCGATAGTCGGTGTTCGGCGGGAGCTTGGCCACGGCGCCCGCGGCGGCGGCCGTCACCCCCTCGATCGTCGGCGCGACCCACTGGCCGGCGGCGTTGCGGACGAGGGCGACCGGGAGGTTGTTCTGCTTGGCGTACGAGAGCTCCACGTACCCGATCGCGCCCGGGACCTGCTTGACCTGCCCCGTCACCCCTTCGCTCCCCTTCCCACCGAGCCCGACGGGCCAGTTGATCGACTGCGCCTTCCCCGGACCCGACGCCCACGCGGAGCTCACGGCCGAGAGGTAATCGGTGAAGATGAACGTCGTGCCGCTGCCGTCGGAGCGGTGGACGACGACGATGTCCTGGTTGGGGAGCTCGAGACCGGGGTTGAGCGAGGCGATCTGCCGGTCGTTCCACTTCGTGATCTTCCCGAGGTAGATGCCGGCGAGGACCTCACCGGTGAGCTTGAGCGGCTGCTTCACCTCGGGGAGGTTGTACGTGATCGCGACGGCGCCCAGCACTGTGGGGATGTGGAGGATCGGGCCCCCCTTGGCCTTGCTGATCTGCTCGTCCGTCATCGGCCCGTCGGAGGCGCCGAAATCGACGGTCCCCTCGGAGAGCTGGCGGATCCCGCCGCTCGAGCCGATCGACTGATAGTTGACCTTGACGCCGGTCTTCTGCACGTACTCCGCGGCCCACTTCGAGTAGATCGGGTACGCGAAGCTGGAGCCTGCCCCCGTCAGCTCGATGCCTTGCGCGGCAGCGATGCCGGAGGCGACAGCCGTGGTGAGCAATGCGCCCGCGAGCGAGCGCGCGAACCGTGTGGACATGGTGCAATCTCCATGTAGGGAGGTAAGGGACTACGCGCGAGAAGGCTGCGCTCGCGCCGTCACACGGCCGCGTTGGGTGTGTCACAGCTCCGTCACGGTGGCGCCGGGCCGGTGGGGCAGAGCGCGTGTTTGGCGCCGCGGACCGCTCGCATTCCGTGGCGGCGTGCGCCGCGACGCCGGGTGTTACGATCCTGCGACGATCCGGTCCCGCCGCTCGAGGAGCGCGCGAATGGTGGCTCTCACGCCCGGGCGCGCGGCGCGAAACGGGTCCGCCGGATCGCGTCGCGTCGTCGTGATGTCGGTGATCCCGCTCCGCGTTTCGCGCCAGCGGCGCAGGCCGTGGGCGAGGACGGTGAACGTTCCGCTGTCGAGCGGCTTCGCGGTGCTCAGCTCCACGCGCAGGAGCCACACGCTCTCGGGGAGGCGCTCGCACTGCCGGATCGCCTCGAGCACCCCCGACACGGAGACGGCGCCGTGCAGGTAGAGGGTGGCGCTGCGAGGGTGGGACTCTATCGTGAAGTACGGCTGGACGCGCATCAGGCACTCCGCTGGAGTTGGAGTGAATGCATGCGCGCGGGAGGTCACGCGCCGCCTGGCCGCGCGGTCACGAGGGCGTAACGATGGGGGCGGGGAAGAGGGCGCTCACCGTGGTGCCGCGCCCGACGGTGCTCTCGGCCTCCACGCGTCCGCCGTGCGCCTCGACGAGGTGCCGCACGATGGAGAGCCCGAGCCCGGTACCGCCGGCCTCGCGCGAGCGCGCGGGGTCGACGCGGTAGAATCGCTCGAAGATGCGCGGCAGGTGCTCGGCGGCGATCCCGATCCCCGTGTCGCGCACGCCGAGCCACGTGCCGCCGCCGGGCGCCGGACGCGTGAACACCGTCACGGTGCCGGCCACGGGGGTGTAGCGCACGGCGTTGTCGACGAGGTTCGTGAGCACCTGCCGCACCGCGGTCGGGTCCGCGTAGAGCGTGGCCGCCTGCGGATCGATCTGCACCTCGAACGTGACGCCGCGATCGCGGCCGGCGCGGCGCACGGCGGCGATCACGTCGTCCGCGGCGAGGCGGGCGTCGACCACGACGGGGTTCGGGCGCCACCCACCGGACTCGATTCGCGAGAGGTCGAGCAGGTCATCGACGATCCTCCGCATCCGTTCCGCGTTCGCGCGAATCGCCTCGGCGAACTGCGCGCGCTGCGCGGGGGGGAGGTCGTCCGTCACCAGCGTTTCGGCGAAGCCGCCGATCACGGTGAGCGGGGTCTTGAGCTCGTGCGAGACGTTGGCGACGAAGTCGCGCCGCATCGCCTCGAGGCGCCGCGTGGCGGTGAGGTCGAAGAGCGCGACGACGGCGCCCCCGCCGTCGAGCGGGCGCGCGGTGAGGGAGAGCGCTCGCCCGTCGATCACCGTCTCCACCGGCGCGATGGGCTCCCCCGCGAGCGCGGCGGTGAGGGCGTGGCGGAGTACGGCGTCGCGCGGGAGGCGGTCCAGGGAGAAGGGGACCGCGTCGGTGATGTGGAGGAGCCGCCGCCCGCTCTCGTTGAGGCGCACGACCTGGCGGCGGGCATCGACGGCGATCACCCCTTCGTTGAGCGACTCGATCACCGCGGCGAGCCGCGCTTCCTCCCCTTGCAGCGCCCTGAGCCGCGCTGCGAGCTGGTCGGCCATCCGGTGCACCGCGTCGCCCAGCTCCCCCACCTCGCCGACGGCGGAGAGCGCGGGGCGGCGCGCGAGGTCTCCCTCGGCGAGCGCGCGCGCCACGTCGCGCAACTCCACGATCGGCCGGGAGACGCGGCGCGCGAACGCAGCCGAGAGGAGGAGCGCGGCGCCGAGCGAGATGAGCCCGGAGAGGAGCACGTCGGTGCGCGCGCGCGCGGCGATCGCGGCGAGCTGCGCGGTGCTCATCGAGATGCGCGCCACGCCGTGCGGCGCGCGCACGGCCACGTACAGCTCCTCGTCCCCCCTGGACGGGCTCGCGCGCCGCGACGTGCCGATCCCGTGCTCGCGCGCGGCGATCACTTCCGGGCGCCCGGCGTGGTTCTGGAGCCGCGCGAGCGCGAGGCCATCGAACTCCGAGTCGCCGATCACGTGACCGGTGGAGTCGATGAGCGTCACGCGCCGCCCGAGCGCGGCGCCGGCGGCGTCGGCGAGTGAGTCGGCGTTCGTGGTGGGCGTCCACGCGGCCACCACGAGCCGCGCTTCGCGGCCGAGCTGCGCGACCTCGGAGGCCTCCAGCTCGCGCCGGAGCCTCGCCCCGCTCAGGGCGACGACGAGGGCGACGAGAACCGTGATGAGAACGACGGAGCCGACGAAGAGTCGGGAAGCGAGCCTCACGTCGACGAGGATTGCGGCGCGCGCAACCGGTACCCGAAGCCGCGGACCGTCTCGATCAGATCGGCCGCGGGGCCGAGCTTGGAGCGGAGCCGCTGGATGTGCATGTCGACGGTCCGCGTCTGGATGTCGGGCGCGGCCTCCCACACGGTCTCGAGGAGGTGCGAGCGCCCTTGCACGCGCCCGCGCCGCTCGGCGAGGGTGAGGAGGAGCTTGTATTCCGTGGGGGTGAGCTCCACGTCGCCGCCGTCCACGCTCACGCGATGCGCCGAGCGGTCGATCACGATCGGGCCGATCACGAGCCGGTCCGCGCTCGACTGCCCGCCCGCGGCCACGCGCCGCAGGATCGCGCCCACGCGGAGCACCAGCTCCTGCGGGCTGAACGGCTTGGTGAGATAGTCGTCCGCGCCGAGGGTGAGGCCGCGGATGCGGTCCGCCTCCTCCTTGCGCGCCGTGAGCATGAGGACCCCCACATCCTTCGTGCCCTCCGCGGCGCGGAGCTGCTCCAGCACCTCGAACCCCGACATCCCCGGGAGCATGAGGTCGAGCACGACGATCGCCGGGCGCTCGGTGTGCGCGATGCGCAGCGCCTCGGAGCCCGACGAGGCGGTCGACACGCGGAAGCCGCTCTTGGCGAGGTGGTACGCGATCAGGGCGACGATGTCCGGCTCGTCGTCGACGACGAGGACGCGCTCGCCGGGGCTCGCGTTCGGCGGAGGTGCGGCGGTCACGAGGCCCTCGTCGCCAGGCGGCGATGGATCTCGGCGACGATCATCTGGATCGCCGCCTCGTTGTGGGCACCGTGCAGCAGGACCAGGTCGGCGTGTCGCTTGGACGGCTCGACGAACTTCAGGTGCATCGGGCGGACGGTCGAAAGATATTGCTCGAGGATCTCCTCCAGCGGGCGGGCCCGCGCGTGGATGTCGCGCCGGATCCGCCGGACGAGGCGGACGTCGGGGTCCGCGTCCACGAACAGCTTGAGGTCGCACAGCTCGCGCACGCGCCGGTCGACGAAGAGCAGAATCCCCTCGACGACGAGCACGTCGCTCGCCTGGACGCGCTGGGTGTGGGGGCAGCGCCTGTGCGTGGCGAAGTCGTAGGCGGGCACGTCGACCGGGCTCCCCGCGGCCAATGCTTCGAGATGGCTCACGAAGAGCTCCAGGTCGAACGCGTCCGGGTGGTCCCAGTTCACCTGCCGTAGCTGCTCCGCCGAGAGGCGCGACATGTTCCGATAGTAGGCGTCCATCTCGATGAACGCCGTGGAGACATCGCCGAGCATCTCGGTCACCCGTCGTGCGACCGTGCTCTTCCCCGAGCCCGACCCCCCGGCGATCCCGACGATCACCGGCCTCATCGAGCGCCCTGCGCGACGCTGAGAGGATGTTGGAGGGGAGCAGGGCGGACGAGAAGAGTATCAGCTGTCACGGAATTGTACCGAATCGCCAATGCAGCGGTTGACGGTCCAGCCGGGCCAGGCGCGCCGTCGGACGCGGCCTCCGGGCCCCGCCGCGAAGTTCGCAGCGCGGCGCGCCGAGGTCAACCGCCCTCCCTTCGCGCTCGCGCCGCGGCTAGCTTGTTCCCATGTCTCGGACCCCTCGCGCCGGCCGCGTCCGATTCCGCGGCATCGCACTGCTCGGGCTCGTCGCCGCGAGCGGCACCGCCCTCCCCCTGCGCCCGCGGCGGGCGCGGGGGGCGGGGTTCGACCTCGTCGTGGCCGCGACGACCGACGTGCACGGCCGGCTCCGTGGGTGGGACTACTACGCCAACCTCCCCGACAGCTCCCGCGGCCTCGCGCGCGTGGCCACGGTGGTCGACTCGCTCCGCGCGGCCGCGCCCGGGCGCGTGGTGCTGGTGGACGCGGGGGATCTCTTGCAGGGGACCCCGCTGACCTACCTCGCCGCGCGCGCCAGCGCCCGCAACGCCACGCACCCGGTGATCGCGGCGATGAACGCCATGGGGTACGACGCCGTGGCGGTCGGGAACCACGAGTTCAACTACGGGCTCCCGGTGCTCCGCGCCGCCGTGGCGCAGGCTCACTTCCCCTTCCTCGCCGCGAACGCCGTCACGGCGAGCGGGCGCCGTGCCTTCCCCGCCTGGCGCATCGTGCACCGTGGCGGGGCGGGAGGGCCGGCCGTCGCGATCGTCGGGGCCACCACGCCGGGCTCCAACCTGTGGGACCGCGACAACCTGCGCGGCCGGCTCACGATCGGCGACATCGTGCCGGCGGTCCACGCGGCGGTGGACTCCGCCCGCCGCTCGGGCGCCGACGTGGTGGTCGTGGTGCTCCACTCGGGGCTCGACGAGCCCTCGAGCTACGACACCGCGGGCACGCACGTGGCGAGCGAGAACGTGGCGGCGCGCGTGGCGTACGAGGTGCCGGGGATCGATCTCATCGTCTACGGCCACTCGCACAAGCAGATGGCCGACACGACGATCGGGACCACGCTGCTCATGCAGCCGAAGAACTGGGCCACGAGCGTGGGGGTGGCGCATCTGCAGCTCGAGCGGCGCGACGGCCGCTGGCACGTCACGGCGGCGCGCTCGGTGCTGATCCCCGCGGCGGGGCACGGGGAGTCGCCGGCGGTGCTCGCCGCCACGGAGCGCGCGCACCGCGCGACCATCGCCTACGTGACGACGCCGGTGGGGTCGACCGCGGTGGCCTGGCGCGCGGACTCGGCGCGCGTGGTGGACACGCCGCTCATCGATCTCATCCTCGACGTGGAGCGCCGTACCGCGCACGCCGACCTCGCCTCCACCGCCGCGTTCGCGCTCGACGCGTCGCTCGACTCGGGGGCGATCACCATGGCCGAGCTGGCGCGGCTGTACCCGTACGAGAACACCCTGGCCGCGGTGCGCATCACCGGACGCCAACTGCGCGCGTACCTCGAGCAGAGCGCGCGCTACTTCGGGACGTTCGGCACGAGCGAGCCCGCGGTCAGCCCCACGATCCCGGGCTACAACTTCGACATCGTCGCCGGGGCCGACTACACCATCGACCTCTCGAAGCCCGCGGGCTCGCGCATCACGTCGCTCTCGGTGCGCGGCCGCCCGGTGGCCGACACCGACACGTTCACCCTCGCGCTCAACAACTACCGGCAATCCGGGGGCGGAGGGTACGCGATGCTGCGCGGCGCGCCGGTGGTGTGGAGCGGGCAGACGGAGATCCGCCAGCTCCTCATCGACGCGGTGAAGGCGCGCGGACGCATCGCGCCGAGCGATGTGTTCACGCGCAACTGGTCGATCGTCCCCGCGGCCGCGATCGCGCCGGCGTACGCGGCGATGCACCGCAGCCCGTGGGAGCACCGCGGGCCGCGCGTCGCACGCCCCGCATCGCCCGCCG
>JADGGM010000741.1 GCA_019689955.1 Gemmatimonadaceae bacterium | reverse complement strand
TGAATCGCCCCGGGTTTGACGGAGACTCCAACACTTGAGAGGTTGGAGTCATGTCAAAGGCAACGAAGTATTCAGCGGAGGTTCGGGAGCGGGCGGTTCGGCTGGTCATGGAACACGCCGAGGAGTACCCGTCACAGTGGGCCGCCAGCACCTCCGTTGCGGAGAAGATCGGCTGTACCAGTGAGACGCTCCGGCATTGGGGCCGAGCTGCAGAACGAGATGCGGGGAAGAGGCCAGGACTCTCGAGCGCGGAGCGGGAGCGGCTCAAGGAGCCCGAGCGAGAGAATCGAGAGCTCCGCCGAGCGAACGAGATTCTCCGCAAAGCATCTGCGTATTTCGCACAGGCGGAGCCCGACCGCCGACCCAAGTGATGGTCTCCTTCATCGACGACCATCGCGGTGCGTACGGCGTCGAGCCGATCTGCGAGGTGCTGCCGATGGCTCCGTCCACCGACTACGCGTACCAAGCCAGAGAGGCCGATCCCACACGGATTCCCGAGCGGGCCACGAGGGACGACTCTCTCGCTGTCGAGATGCATCGCGTGTGGCAGGCAAACCGCTCGATCTACGGCGCCAGGAAGGTCTGGCGCCAGCTCAAGCGCGAGGGGGTCCAGGTGGCCCGCTGCACGGTCGAGCGGCTCATGCGCCTCTCTGGGCTCGAGGGCGTCGTGCGAGGGAAGAAGGTGCGCACCACGATCCCGGTGGATCTCTCCAGCGAGCGGCCACTGGACCTGGTCAAGCGCTCCTTCAGAGCTGGGCGGCCGAACGAGCTGTGGGTGGCTGCCTTCGCCTACGTCGCCACCTGGCGAGGCATGGTCTACATCGCCTTTGTCATCGACGCCTGCTCGCGCCGCATCGTGGGTTGGAGAGCCCGCAGCTCGATGCGCACCGATCTCGCCCTCGACGCCCTGGAGCAGGCGCTGCATGATCGAGAGCCCGATGGGCGGCTTGTCCACCATAGCGACCGCGGCTCGCAATACCTGTCCATTCGCTACACCGAGCGGCTCGCAGAGGCAGGAGTTGAAGCGTCCGTGGGAAGCAAGGGAGATGCGTACGATAATGCCATGGCCGAAGCGGTGATTGGTCTCTTCAAGACGGAGGTCATCCGGCACGCGGGCCCGTGGAAGGGCATCGACGACGTGGCGCTCGCAACGCTCGAGTGGGTCCACTGGGTCAACAACGAGCGACTCCTGGAGCCGCTGGGCTACCTTCCCCCGGCGGAGTACGCGAAGCAGTTTCGTTTCTCTCAGGCTGCACCGGTGGCGGCCTGATTACTCAAACCACCGAGTCTCCGGGAAACCCGGGGCGATTCAATCG
>JADGGM010000044.1 GCA_019689955.1 Gemmatimonadaceae bacterium | reverse complement strand
GGGGTGCTCCGGGAGGGTCGCGTCGAACGGCGCGCTGTACCAGCTCTTCTTCGGCAGCGCGGCGCAGGGGTTGGCGCCGTACATGTTCGTGTACCACGCCTCGACGTTCGAGCTGGCGGACAGCGTGTCGGTCGGCGTGGGGCCGTCGGCGCTCGACATCCGCTCGTTCCGGCACTGAGCGTGGGTGTGACCGCGGCGCGTGGGCGGAGGGGGAGCGTGGTGGTCGCGCTCGGCGCGGACGTCCTGCTCGGCGAGCCGCCCGCGCGGGTCCATCCGACCGTCGCCATGGGGCGGTGGATCGCGCCCCTCCGTGCCCGCGCGAAGGGCGCGCCGTCGCTCGAGGCGCTGGCGATCGGGGCGCTCGGGCTCGCGGCGGGAGCAGCGGTCACGGCGGGGATCGCGCACGCGGCGGAGCATCTCGTCCGCGCGCTGCCGCCGGCGGCGCGCCCCTGCGTCCGCGGCCTCGCGCTCAAACCGGCGCTTTCGCTGCGCGCGCTGCTCGCCGCGGGGCGCGCGGTCGAGCGGGCGCTGGCGCGGGGGCACCTACAGCGTGCACGGCAGCTCCTCGCCCGGCACCTCGTCTCGCGTGACACGCGCACGCTCGCGCCTTCCGAAGTGGCCGGCGCGACGATCGAGTCGCTGGCCGAGAACCTCAGCGATGGGCTGCTCGCGCCGCTCGTGTACGAGCGGCTCGGCGGACTGGCGGGGGCGTACGTCTACCGCTTCGTCAACACCGCCGATGCCATGATCGGCTACCGGACGCCGGAGCTGGAATACCTCGGCAAGGCGGCCGCGCGCGCGGACGATCTCCTGAACCTCATCCCTGCGCGCCTCACCGCGCTCGCGATCTGCGCGGCGGCGCGCGCGGGGCGGGGCTCCTTCGTTGGCGCCCTGGCGTGCGCGGTGCGCGATGCGCATCGGACGCCGAGCCCCAACGCCGGCTGGCCCATGGCCGCGATGGCCGGCGCGCTCGGATGCCGGCTCACCAAGCGGAGCGGCCGCGCGCTGGTGTACGTGCTCAACCCCGGCGGCCGCCCGCCGCGCGCGGCCGACATCGCGCGCGCGCGGCGCATCGTCGCCGCGGCGGCGACGATCGGCGCCGGAGTCATCGCAGCATGACGGCACGCGAGCGGCGCACGCCCGACGCGACAGGCGCGCGGCACGCAGCGCGCGTGCGGCCGCGGCGCGACGTCCTTCGTGTCGCGCCCGCGATGCACGGCGGCAGCTGGGACGGCGTCACCGGCGAGCGCGGGGCGGCTGACGGGTCCCCCGTGCGTCCGTTGATCGACTTCAGCGTCTCCGTGAACGCGTTCGGCCCCGCCCCCGTAGTGCTCGATGCGCTCAGTCGTGTCGCGCCCGACCACTACCCGGACCCGCGGAGCACGGCGGCGCGGCGCGCGGCGGCGGCACGCTGGGGCCGGGCGCCGACGGAGATCGCCTTCGGCGCGGGGGCGTCGGAGCTGCTGCAGGCGATCGCCACCGCCTTCGTGCGCCGCCGCGACCGGGTGCTCGTGCCGGCGCCGGCGTACGGCGAGTACGCGCGCGCGGCCGCGCTGTGCGGGGCGCGCGTTCACACCGTCGCGGCGAACGACCGCCACGCGATGGCGATCGCGACGCTCATCGACGCCGTCGCCGACGCGCGGCCGCGGATCGTGTTCGTGTGCGCGCCCAACAACCCCACCGGCGCGCGCGTGCCGCGCGACGTGCTGAGCCGCCTCGCCGACGCCTGCGCCGCGAGCGGCGCGCTGCTCGTGCTCGATCAGTCGTACGACGCGTTCGACGCGGCGCCGCTCGGGACCCCGGCGCTCCCCGGGCATCCGGCGGTGCTGCACCTCCGCTCGATCACGAAGGATCACGCGCTGGCCGGCGTTCGGGCGGGGTTCCTCGTCGGGCCGGCGCCGCTCATCCACGCCGTCGAACGGGCACGCGCGCCGTGGGCCGCGTCGGCCTACGCACAGGCCGCGGCCGAAGCGGCGCTCTCCGATGCGGGGATCGCCCACGTCGCCGAGACGACGGCGCGCGTGCGCAGCGAGCGCGCGCGGCTCGCCGAGACGCTGCGCGCGGCCGGCGTGCCGACGGTCGCGAGCGACACCCATCTCCTCCTCATCGAGGTCGGCGACGCGTCGCGTGTGCAACGTCGGCTCCTCGCCGAGCACGCGATCGGCGTGCGCGATGCGACGTCGTTCGGGCTTCCGGAGCACGTGCGCATCGCCGCGCGCACGCCCGCCGAGAACGACGCCCTCGCGGCGGCGCTCTGCGCCGTGATGCACCGCGACGCCGCGCCGCCGGCTTCCTCCCCTCACCGCACCCTCGCCCTTCCGCCAGCTACACCATGATGACCGAACCAACCGAACCCGATCACGTGACCGATCCCACCGCTCCGCCCGAGCTCCCACTGTGTCGCCCGGACCGTCGCGGCCCACGGCCGAAGCAGAAGCGCCCGGGCCCGTACCGCGTCCCGCCGCGCGAGCGGCGCCACGGGCTGTTGATCGTCAACACCGGCGACGGCAAGGGGAAGACGACCGCCGCACTCGGCCTCCTCCTGCGCGCGACCGGACGCGGGATGACGGTCGGGGTCTACCAGTTCATCAAGAACACCGAGGCGCGCTACGGCGAGCACATCGCCGCCGAGCGGCTCGGCGTCTCGATCACCCCCCTCGGCGACGGCTTCACCTGGCTCTCCGAGAACATCGAGGCCGACCGCGCCCTCGCCGCCACGGGGTGGGCGACGTGCCGCGACGCACTGCTCAACGGCGCGTACGACGTGCTCATCCTCGACGAGCTGACCTACCCCCTCAACTACGGCTGGCTCTCCACGAGCGAGGTCCTCGACGCCATCCGCGCCCGGCCGGCGGGCACGCACGTCGTCGTCACGGGGCGCAACGCGCCGCAGGCGCTCGTGGATGCCGCGGACCTCGTGACCGAGATGCGCGCGATCAAGCACCCGTACCGCGATCGCGGGCTCGGCGCGCAAGCGGGGATCGAGCTGTGAGCACCGTGCAGCCGGCGGGCACCCGCACGGAGCTCACGCGCGAGATGGTCCAGCGCGCGCTCGACGCGAAGACCAAGCCGCCCGGCTCGCTGGGGCGCCTGGAGTCGCTCGCGCTGCAGCTCGCGCTCCTGCAGCGCACGACCGCGCCGGTGGTCGACCGCGCGCGCGTCGTGGTGTTCGGCGCGGACCACGGCGTGGCGGCGGAAGGGGTGAGCGCGTACCCGGCCGCGGTCACGGCCGAGATGATGCGCAACTTCGCCCGCGGCGGCGCGGCGGTGACCGTGCTCGCGCGCGCGAACGGCGCCGACGTGGAGGTGGTGGATGTCGGCGTGGATGCGGACCTGGCCGGGCTGGACGGGATCGTCCACGCGAAGGTGCGCCGCGGTACGCGCAACCTCGCGGCGGAGCCGGCGATGACGCACGCCGAGCTGGAGGCCGCGTTGCTCGTCGGGCGCGGCGCGGCGCGACGGGCGGCACAGGACGGCGTGCGCGCGCTCGGGCTGGGCGAGATGGGGATCGGCAACACGACCGCCGCCGCGGCGCTCCTCTCCGCGACCACCGGCGACTCGCCCTCGGCCACGGTGGGACGCGGCACCGGGGTGAGCGATGCCACGCTGGAGCACAAGCGCGCGGTGGTGGACCGCGCGCTCCGTCGGCACGCGGCCGTGCTCCACGACCCGGCCGCGCGCTTCGCCGCGCTGGGCGGGCTCGAGCTCGCGGCGATCGCGGGCGCGGCGCTCGAGGCGGCGCGACTCGGGATCGCGGTGATCGTCGACGGCTTCATCTCCACCGTGGCGGTGCTCGCGGCGATGTACCTGGACCCGCACGCGCCGCTGCGCGATGCGATCGTGTGCGCGCACCGTTCGGCCGAGCGCGGCCACGGCCTCGCGCTCCGCGCGCTCGGCGCCGAGCCGCTGCTCGACCTCGACATGCGACTCGGCGAAGGTTCCGGCGCCGCGTGCGCGATCCCGCTCGTCCGGAGCGCAGCGCGCATCCTCACGGACATGGCGACGTTCGAGAGCGCGGGCGTGTCGGGGAGAGTGGAGTGATGGCCGGGGCCGCGCGGACGACGCCCCTGCGGCTGCTGTGCGTCGCGCTCTCGTTCCTCACGCGCATGCCGTCCCCCCGGTGGGTCGGCCACGACGCGGGGGATCTCGCGCGGTCCATGCCGTACTTCCCCGCGGTCGGGATCATCGTGGGCGCGTGGGCGGGGGCGCTCTACGCGGGGGCGCGCGCGCTCTGGCCCGCCCCGGTCGCGGTCACGCTCGCCATCGTCGGCGCGATCTGGGCGACCGGGGCGCTGCACGAGGACGCCCTGGCCGACGTGGCCGACGGCTTCGGCGGCGGGTGGACGCGCGAGCAGGTGCTCACGATCATGAAGGACAGCCGCGTCGGCTCGTACGGAGCGCTCGCGCTCGTCGTGACGATCGCCGCGCGGCTCGTGGCGCTGCTCGCGATCGCCGATGCGGGGACGGGGGCGGTGGTGCGGACGTTGATCGCGGCGCACGCGCTGGCGCGGTGGTCGAGCCTCCCTCTCCTCTGGCGGCACTCCTATGCCCGCGCCGAGGGGGGCACCGGGAGCGCATTCGCGAACGACGTCACGCCCGCGCGCGTCGCCGGCGGTTCGGCGGTCGCGTTCGCGGCGGCCGGCATCACGCTCCGCGGGCGCGCGCTGATCGCGGTGCCCGTGGCGATGCTCCTCGTGTGGTTGAGCGGGCGCTTCTATCGGCGGCGGATCGGCGGCGTGACGGGGGACTGCCTGGGCGCGACGGTCGTGCTCGTGGAGGTCGCGACGTACCTCGTGGCGGCGGCGCACCTCGACGTGATCGGGGTCCACCTCGCATGGTGAGACTGTACCTCGTGCGCCACGGCGCATCGGAACATCCACCGGGCCACTGCATCGGGCACACTGACGCTGCGCTGACGCCGGCCGGGCGGGATGCGGCGGCACGGCTTGGCGCCTTCCTGGCGGCGCGCGTGGCTCCGCCGCCGGTCGTGGTGGCGAGCGATCTCCGGCGCGCGGTCGAGACCGCCGAGTCGCTCGTCCGCGGCGGGTGGCCCGAACGGCCGTGCACCATCGTGCGCGACGCGCGGCTCCGGGAGATCTCCTTCGGTGCGTGGGAGAATCGATCGTGGGACGAGCTCGGGCGGGAGGATCCGGCGCGCGTGGAGCGATGGACGCGAGAGTGGGTGACGTTCGCGCCGCCGGAGGGCGAGTCGTTCCTCGATCTCGTGCGCCGGGTGGGGGGGTGGATCGACGAGATGCGCGACAGCGTGACCGCCGCAACTCGGGTGCTCGGCACCGCGCAGGCGAACGCGCGCATCGTCGTGCTGCACGCCGGGAGCATCCGCGCCGCGCTCGCGCACTGCCTCGCGTGGCCGCCCGCCGACGCGATGGCGCAGCCGATCGACTACGCGAGCGTCACGACGATCGAGCTCACGCCGCGCGGGGCGCTGCTCCGCGGCCTGAACGAGCGCGCAGAGACGGACGCCGCGAATGCCACAGCGCTCGTGCGCGGCACGTGCCGGTTCGGTACTGCATAGCGCCTCACGACACGCCGAGCGTCGCCGTGGCGATGTCCCACAGTGCCTTGACCAGGAAGCCGAGAACGCTGACGCCAAGTACCACGACGACGCTCGCCGCATAGATCCAACGACCATGCTTGGCGACTTCGTCTGCCACTCGGTCCAGCTTCTTGTCCATGCTGTCGACGTGCTTGACGAGGCCACCCAATGTCGCCTGCATCGTCATCATCCATTGCATGACGAAGCTGTCGTGATCAAACGTCAGCAGCGATGTCGTGTGCGGAAAAGACGCCGACGGGTTGCTCCGGTCCGAACCCGATCCCGATGTTGACATCACCGCAGGCGAGGGCCTTCGTCGTGCTCACGACGGCGGCCAGGCTGCTCAGCGTTCCTCCCCCGTCATCACCGCCAATGCGCGCCGCACTTCGTCCGCCGTGTTGTAGCAGTGCGGGGACAACCGGATGGCCCCCTCGCGCACCGAGTGCGCGACCCCGGCCCGCGCGAGCCGTTCCGACGCCGCACGCACGTCGTGCGGAACGACAGAGACGATCCCCGCCCGGCGCGCCCGTTCCCTGGGCGTCACGAGCCGCACGTCGCTGCGCGACGTCGCCCACGCGATGATGTCGTCCACGAGCGACACGATGTGCGCCTCCACGGCAGCGGCCCCGAGCTCGTGGATCAGCTCGAGGCTCGCGTTGAGCCCCGCGAAGTCCTGATAGGGGAGCGTGATCATCTCGAACCGGCGCGCGTCGTCGCGGTAGGTGAAGTCGTAGTCCACGAGCCGCGTGAAGTCGTCCGAGCCGCGCATGGCCATCCAGCTCACGTCGAACGGCTCCAACGTCCGCGCGAGCTCCTCGCGCACGTACACGAAGCCCGACCCCCACGGTGCGAGGAGCCATTTCTGCCCGCCGCATGCGAGGATGTCGACGTGGCACGCGCGCACGTCGAGCGTCGCGGCGCCGACCCCCTGGATCGCGTCCACCACCAGGTACGCCCCGCGCTCGTGGCACGCGCGGCCGAGCGCGGCGAGGTCCACACGGGCCCCCGTCGCGAACGAGACCCACGACACCGCGAGCACGCGGACCTCGGGGCGCTCCAGCGCGCGGAGCAGCGCGTCCTCGTCGGGGAGCCCATCGCGGCACGGCACGCGCTCGAACCGCACGCCGCGCCGCTCGAGCGCCATCCACGGGTACACGTTCGCCGGGAACTCGCGGTCCGGCGCGACGACCACGTCCCCCGGCGCGAGCGGCAGCGCCCGCGCGGCGAGGTTGATCCCGTACGACGTGTTCACCGTGCACGCGATCTCGCCGGGCGAGGCGTTGATGAGCCGCGCGGCGAGCTCGCGCGCGCGGGCGGCGATCGCCAGCTCGCGCTCCTCGGGGAGCCGGTGCGGTTCGGCGCGGAGCGCGTTGATCTCGTTCACCGTGGCGAGCGCGCGCGCAGGATACGGCCCCGTCGAGGCGTGGTTGAGGTAGATGACTCCATCGCGTTCGGTCCACGGGAACTCGCGCGCGCGGAGTTGGTGCACGTCGTAGGTCATGGCCATGCCGAGGTCAGGGAGCGTCCCGCTCGTGCGCGGCGCGCGCGTCGGGCCCCAGGAGCGTGCGCGGGTCGAGCACGTCGCGGAGCGCGTCGCCGAGGAGGTTGAAGCCGAGCACCGCGGCGCCGATCGCGAGCCCGGGGAACACCGACGTCCACGGCGCGTTGCGGAGCTGGAACAGGTCGCGTCCGTCGGAGATCATCGACCCCCAGCTCGGCGTCGGGGGCTGCACGCCGAGGCCGAGGAACGAGAGCGCCGCCTCGGCCATGATCGCGCCGGCCACGCCGAGCGTCGCCGCGATCACCACCGGGGCGATCACGTTGGGGAGGACGTGGCGCGCGAGGATGCGCCGGTCCGTGGCGCCGAGCGCGCGCGCGGCGTGCACGAACTCGAGCTGCCGCGTCACGAGCACCTGCCCGCGTACCAGGCGCGCCATCCCCGCCCATCCCACCACGCCGATCGTCACGAACACCGTCGTGAGCGACGGCTCGAGCGCCGCCACCATGGCGATCAGGAGGAGGAGCGTCGGGAAGGCGAGCGTCACGTCGGCGAGGCGCATCACCGTCTCGTCGACCCATCGGCCGTAGTACCCCGCGACGAGGCCGAGCAGCACGCCGAGCGTGAGCGCGATCGACTGCGAGATGAACCCCACCGCGAGCGAGACCCGCGCCCCGTACACGAGCCGCGCCCACACGTCGCGCCCCTGGAAGTCCGTCCCCATCCAGTGGGCCGCCGACGGGCGCTCGAACTGGTGCGCGAGGTCGATCGCCGTGGGGTCGTAGCGCGCGATCAGCGGCGCCGCGAGCGCGAGCGCGATGAGGAGGGCGACGACCGCCATCCCGATCACCGCGCGCGAGTCGCCGCGCAGGCGCGCCCAGAGGAGACGCGTCACGATGCCCCCGTCACCACCTTCCCGCACACGGTGACGAGCGCGCAGCGCGCGCACCGGCGGGGGTCGTGGTGGTTGGGGTCGACGTCGGCGGCCGTGAGGTCGGCGCGGAGCGCGGCGAGGGTGCGCAGCAACTCGTCTCTCAGCGATGCGGTGAAGTCGATGCGAAAAGTATGGTGCGCGTACCGCAAATAGCCATAGCCGGCGAAGCGCGGTTCGCTCTCGCTGAGGAGGAGGCAGTACGCGGCGAGCTGCACCACGTCGCGGAGCCAGGGGCGCGTGGCGCGGCGGGTGGGCTTCACCTCCACCGGCACGATGCGCCCGCGCTCCTCGAGCAGGTAGTCGGGCTTCCCCGAGAGGCCGTAGTGCGCGGAGCGGAGCAGGCGCACGGGCGGCGCGCCCCCCACATCGCTGGCCACGACCCGGCCGGGGAGCCGGGCGCGGCGCCGGAGCGCGAGGCTCAGCACCGCGAGCGCGAGCGCCGCGAGGGCGAGGAGAACGGCCGTCGTCACCGGAGGAGCCCGAGCGTCGCGGCCAGCGCGGCGAGCGCGGCGACGAGCGCCGCCAGCGCCGCGGCCCAGGCGAGGCGCTGCGCCACGCGCGCCCACCGGAGCCCGGCGCCGTGGCGCGCGTGGGCGCGGTGGCCGTCGCCGAACCGCGTCCCCTGCTCCGCCGACGTGGCGCCGCGCACGGCGCGCAGCCACCACGCGCGCCGGCAGTACGCGTACTCGGCGAGCTCCGACGCGGAGACGAAGCGCTCCGGGTGTGCCCGCCCGCCGCTCACGTGGGGTCGCGCAGCTCCGGCGGTGTGTCGGGGGGTTGCCGCTTCCACCGCCGGTGATGCCAGAAATACTGCTCCGGCACCCGACGCACCCACCGCTCCAGGGTGCGCGTGTACGCCTCGAGCACGCGGTCCACGTCCCCCTCACGGTCCCCGGTGTCGCGCACGGGGATCTCCTCGAACGTGATCCGGTACGTCCCCGCCGGCTGCCGCACGGCGACGCCGAAGACGAGCGGCGCGCCGAACCGGAGCGCGAACACCGCGGGGCCGCGCGGGGTCTTCGCGGGGCGGCCGAAGAAGGGGATGTAGCTCGACGAGAGCGTGAGCCCCGCCTGGTCGGCGACGAACGCCACGACCCGCCCCTGCGCCAGCGCGCGCGGGGTGCGGCGCACGGCGTCCTGGTCGGGCACGACGGCCATCCCGAGGCGAGAGCGGGTGCGCGTGAGGTACGCGTCGAAGAGGGGGTTCCCCATCCGGCGCGCCACCGCGTCGATGGGGAGCCCGCGCGCGGCGACGTACGCGCCCCCCACCTCCCAGTTCCCGAGGTGCCCGGTGACGAGGATGAGCCCGCGCCCCTCTGCGTGCAGCCGCTCGAAGAGGTCCCACCCGTCGACGCCTTCCACGAGCCCCAGCACTTCGGCCCGCCCGATGCGCGAGAGGAGCGCGGTCTCCACGGCGATGCGCCCCAGGTGCTCGAACGCGCCGCGGGCAATGGTGGCCACGCGCGCGGGGTCGAGCTCCGGGAACGCCGCGGCGATCTGCCGCTCGACCACGCGGCGCCGCACGCGGAACGGGGCGTAGCCGAGCGCGCCGATGCGCGCCCCCGCCCGCACGGCCCGCTCCCACCGGAGCACGCCGAGCGCGCCGATCGCGGTTCGGAGCGCGCCGTACTCCACGCGATGCGCGAGCGAGGGCGTGGGCGCGGCCCGGTCCGCGCGCGTGGCTACCACTGCGCCCGGTCGCTCGCGAGCGCCGCGGCCCGTTCGAACGCCTCCACCATCGCGGTCTCGGAGTGGTCGCGCGCGACTTTCGTGCGCCCGGCGGCGCCCATCGCGCTCCGCTGCTCCTCGTGCGCCAACAGCCGCGCGATCGCGGCCGCGGCCTCGTGCGCTCCGCCGGGAGGGAGGAGCAGCCCGGCGATCCCGTCGGGCACGTACAGCTGCGCCGGAGTCCCGCGCTCGGCGATCACCGGCACGCGCGAGCCCATGAGGTCGAGCGCCCCGAATGCACCGTTGTCCCCGTTCGCAACGACCCACCCCAGGTCGGCCAGCGCGTAGATCGAGAGCGCGTCGTCGCGCGGGCCGAGGAAGGTGACGTGCTTGGTGATGCGGAGCGCGGCCGCGTGCATGCGGAGGTCGCCGTCCTCGGTGCCGGGGCCGAGCATGACGAGCTGCAGGTCGGGGTGACGCGGGACGAGGAGCGCGAGCACCCGCAGCACGTTCGCCGCGCGCACGCGCCCCGAGGGATCGTACGGGCAGACGAGGAAGCGGGTGTGCGCCGTCGCGCCGAGGGGGGTGCGTGGCGCGGGGCGCACGCTCTCGTAGCGCTGCGCGGTCACGCCGAGCGGCGCCACCGCGTTCGCCAGCCGCGTGCCGGGGATCGTCCCGGCGCGGCGCGCGTCGTCCTCCGAGCCGAACACGAATCCCGTTGCCGTGAGGCGGAGGGCGAAACGCGCGCGCGGCCCGAGCGCGACGCGCTCCCCCACGGGAACGCGGCG
>JADGGM010000740.1 GCA_019689955.1 Gemmatimonadaceae bacterium | reverse complement strand
GTGCCGTTCCTTCAGTCCGTGGTGGTGGGTACGGATACCACGCTGTACTCCGTGGTCGTGCAGATCCCGAGGCTTGGCTTCCGCGACACCACCTTCGTCCGCGGCTCGGGGAACTTCCGCCGCGCCGTGATCGGTGAGGGGGGGCCGGTGCTCGGCAGCCGAGCCATGATGTACGACGTGACCAAGGGGCTGGACCCGAACTTCCCGGGCACCGCCTTGCCGCTCCCCGTGCCGGTGGTCGACCGGGGGATCTCGCGCCCCGTGGATGTGTCGGACTACATCGCGAACAGCTTCGCGCGGATCGGTGGTGCCGCGATCAACTTCGACGGCGAGCTGGCGGCGCTGCGCGGCGACTCGACGTTCATCGTCGACGCGACGCTCCGGCTGCAGGGGATCCTGCAGACATCGGGTGGGAACCCCGGGTTCGACTTCCACCCGCTGAACGCAGGGATCGGACCGGCGACCTCGCCGGCCGGGACTCGCCTCGGCTTCGCCGCGTCCACGCAGCCGCAGATCGAGGTGTATGACACCTACACGTACCGCCGCTGCCTCGTGATCCCGACGCGCGATCCGATCATCGGCCCGATCAAGTCGGCCGTGCGCTCGGGCGGGAGTGATGTGGTGCTCGTGGGCGCGACCGCGCACGGTGTCGTGATCGTGACGGTGACGCAGGCACAGCTCACCGGGTGCACCTGATCGCGAGCCGTCGGTCTCGTACCGAATTCTTCCGCCGCCTGGATGGGATGCCGTCCAGGCGGCGTTTTTTTGCCTCGCGGAGAGCGGACGCTTCGGCGCCGCGATTGCGGGAATGCACCGTATCGTGCTAACGTCCCCGGCGGTGTTTCGCGCGGCCGCGGTGCCGCGTCCTTCCGTCTCCTCCTCTGGTCCTCATGCTCCGCTTCACAACGGCCGGCGAGTCTCACGGACCGGCGCTCGTTTCGATCATCGAAGGGATCCCTGCCGGGCTCCCGCTGCTCGCCGAGGACGTCGGCGTGGACCTCGCGCGCCGGCAGCAGGGGTACGGCCGGGGCCGGCGCATGCAGATCGAAAAGGATGCGATCGAATTCCTCTCCGGCGTGCGCGCAGGGGAGACGATCGGGTCGCCGATCGCCATGCTGATCCCGAACCGCGACTGGAAGAACTGGCAGGACATCATGGATCCTGCGCCCCGCGAGGGCGATCCCGGGCCGCGGCGCCGCAACGTCACCCGCCCGCGCCCCGGGCACGCGGACCTCTCCGGGATGCTCAAGTACGATCGTGCGGGCCCGCGCGGCCGACCCGAACACGCCTCCCCCCGCCAGCACCCCGCGCGGGGTGGG
>JADGGM010000739.1 GCA_019689955.1 Gemmatimonadaceae bacterium | reverse complement strand
GTGCTCTGGCTCGCGTACGCAGTGCGTCCCATCCCTCCCAGCCCGCGGCGCACGATCGAGCGGCGCTCGCCGTTCGAGCACGTGGGGGCGCTCTCGCGGGCCTACGAGCAGATCGGTGCGACGCGGTTGGCCACCAAGCGGCTCGTGCGCGGGCTGCGCCGGCGCCACACATTGGGGGCCACGGACGGCATGAGCGACGCGGAGTATCTCGCGCTTCTCGCCGGCCGCAAGCCGGAGGTGGCCGACGATGCGGCACTGTTGCGCCGCGCGTTGGAGACCCCCCTTCCCGCCGCCGAGTGGGTGGCCGTCGGCGGCGCCATCGACCACATCGAGAGGACGATCACCCAGTGATGACAGCCGAACAGGTCGCCGACGCCGTGCAGCGCGTGCGCGCCGCGGTCGCGCAGCGCGTGGTGGGGCAGGACGCCGTGATCGACGAGGCGCTGGTCGCCTTTCTCGCGCGCGGCCATGCGCTGCTCGAGGGAGTGCCCGGCACCGCGAAGACGCTCCTCGTCCGCGCGCTGGCCGGCGCGCTCCACGCACGATTCGGGCGGATCCAGTTCACCCCCGACCTCATGCCCTCGGACATCACCGGGATCAACGTGCTGCGCGACGGCGGCCGCACGAGCGAGTTTCGCGCGGGCCCGGTGTTCACCGACCTGCTGCTCGCCGACGAGATCAACCGCGCACCGGCGAAGACACAGGCGGCGCTCCTCGAGGCGATGCAGGAGCGGCAGGTGACGGTCGACGGCACGGCGCGTCCGCTCGGCGATCTCTTCACCGTGTTCGCGACGCAGAACCCGGTGGAGTACGAGGGCACCTACCCGCTCCCGGAAGCGCAGCTCGACCGGTTCCTGCTCAAGATCAAGGTGCCGTACCCGTCGCAGGAGGCGGAGCTGGCGATGCTCGCCAACTACGCCGCGGGTTTCGACGCCGAGCGGACCGCCGACGTGGTCCCCGGGCCGGTCCTCGACGACGCGACGTGCCGCGCGCTCCGCACCGCGGTCGACGGCGTGCGCGTGGCGCCCGAGGTGCGCGAGTACATCGCCGCGATCGTCCGGGCGACGCGGGAGGACCCGGCGCTCACGCTCGGCGGCTCGCCGCGCGCGTCCGTGGCGCTCTTCCGTGTGGCGCGCGCGGCCGCGCTCCTCGCCGCGCGCGACTTCGTGACGCCGGACGACGTGAAGGCGTACGCCTTCCCCGTGCTGCGTCACCGCGTGGTGATCGCCCCCGAGGTGGAGGTCGAGGGGCGCACGAGCGACGAGGTGCTCGACGCCGTGCTCACCCGCGTCCCCGCGCCGCAGTGACCGTCCCCGCCG
>JADGGM010000738.1 GCA_019689955.1 Gemmatimonadaceae bacterium | reverse complement strand
ACACCTTCCTCGGCACCGAGCCGCGCGGCGCGTGGCGGCTCACCGACGGCGTGGTGGAGGACTGGACCCCCGGCGCCGGCTGGCACAACCCCCGCCGCCCCGACGACCCGCTCGCCGATCTCCACGCGCAGCTCACCGCGCACGAGCCCGTGGAGGTCCCGGAGCTCGGCGCGTTCTGGAGCGGCGCGGTCGGCTACTTCGGGTACGACGTGGTGCGTCTCATCGAGCGGCTCCCCGACGCCCCGCCGCGCGGGCTCCCCGTCCCCGACGCGCTGTTCGTGCTCACGCGCTCCCTCGTCATCATCGACAACCTCCGCGCGCAGGCGCGGGTGGTCGTGGCCGTCCCCGTTCCCGCGGGGAGCGACGAGGGGGCGCTCAGGCGCCTGCACGACGAGGCGCAGCGCGAGATCGACGACGTGATCGCGCGGTTGCACGGCCCCGCGCGCCTCGCCCCACTCACGCTCGACCTCGCCGCGCCCCCGGCCACCGGGCGCTCGACCTACGAGCGCGCGCAGTTCGAGCGCGACGTCGAGCGCATCCGCGAGTACATCTTCGCCGGCGACTGCTTCCAGGCGCTCCTTGCGCGTCGCATCGAGCTGCCGCTGGACTTCGATCCCACCGCGCTCTATCGGGCGCTCCGCGCGCTGAACCCGTCGCCGTACATGTACCACCTGGTGCTCGACGGCGTGGAGCTGGTGGGGAGCTCGCCGGAGCTCCTCGTGCGCGTGGCCAACGGGCGCGTGACGGTCCGCCCGATCGCCGGGACGCGGCCGCGCGGGCTCACCCCCGAGGAGGACGAGCGGCTCGCGGCCGAGCTCCTCGCCGACGAGAAGGAGCGCGCCGAGCACGTGATGCTCGTGGACCTCGGGCGCAACGACGTCGGGCGGATCGCGGCGTACGGCACCGTGCGGGTGAGCGAGCTGATGGTCGTGGAGCGCTACAGCCACGTGCTCCACATCGTGAGCCAGGTGGAGGGGGCGCTGCGCGGCGATCTCTCCGCGCTCGACGTCTTCCGCGCCACCTTCCCCGCCGGCACCATGACCGGTGCGCCGAAGGTGCGCGCGATGGAGATCATCGACGAGCTCGAGCCCGAGCGCCGCGGGCCGTACGCCGGCGCGGTCGGCTACATCGCCGCGGGGGACCGCCGCATGGACCTGGCGATCACGATCCGCACGTGCGTCATCACCGACGGCACCGCGTCGGTGCAGGCGGGCGCGGGGATCGTGGCCGACTCCGTCCCCGCGCTCGAGTGGCAGGAGACGGAGAACAAGGCGCGCGCCGTGCTCACGGCGATCGGTCGGATCCGCGGGCGAGGGGCGGGGTGCGGGAG
>JADGGM010000737.1 GCA_019689955.1 Gemmatimonadaceae bacterium | reverse complement strand
GCGGGCGGGAGCGGACAGCCATCACGTGAAGGGCGGTTCCCCGGTGGCGGTGGTCGCCGCGGGCGGCGCGGCCGCGGGCGCGGCCCGCGCCCCGAGCATCACAACGGCGGCCCTCCTCCGGCCATCGTCGCCGACGGCACCACCGAGGGGTGGTTCGACGCGGCGCGTGACGGCGGCTTCGTGCGCCGCGCGGCCGACAGTTACCTCGCCGTACCCGGCGACCCGTTCGTCCCGCCGCACCTGGTGCGGCAGTTCGCCCTCCGCCGCGGGGACCTCGTGGAGGCGACCACCGGACGCGACCACCGCGGCCGGACCACCGTCGTCGAGATCCTGCGCGTGAACGGTGGCGATCCGTCGGCCGCCACGCGCCGGCCGGACTTCAGCTCGCTCATCGCGTCGTACCCGGAGCGCAAGCTCGTGCTCGAGACCGGGCGCCCCGCGAAGGGGGGACCGGAGCTCACCCGCCGCGCGATCGACCTCATCGCGCCGATCGGCTACGGCCAGCGTGCGCTCATCGTCGCGCCGGCGCGCGCGGGGAAGACGATGCTCCTGCAGGCGATCACCGAGGGGATCGCGATCAATCACCCCGAAGCCGTGCTCCTCGTGCTCCTCGTGGACGAGCGTCCCGAGGAGGTGAGCGAGATGATCTCGTGGGGGCGCGGCGAGGTCATCGCCTCGAGCTTCGACCAGCCGGCCGAGCGGCACGTGGACGTGGCCGACATGGTGCTGGAGCGCGCCCGCCGGCTCGTGGAGAGCGGGAAGGACGTGGTGATCGTGCTCGACTCGCTGACGCGGCTCGCGCGCGCGCACAACACGGTGGAGCGCGGCACCGGGCGCACGTTGAGCGGCGGGCTCGATGCCACCGCGATGGCGAAGCCCAAGGCGTTCTTCGGCTCGGCCCGCTCCGTGGCGCCGCAGCACGGCGGGGGCTCGCTGACGATCATCGCCACCGCGCTCGTGGAGACCGGGTCCCGCATGGACGACGTGATCTTCGAGGAGTTCAAGGGGACCGGGAACTGCGAGATCAAGCTCGACCGCTCGCTGGCCGACAAGCGGATCTATCCCGCGATCGACATCGCCACGAGCGGCACGCGGCGTGAGGACAAGCTGTTCCGTCCCGACCAGCTCGATGCCGTCTTCACCCTCCGGCGTGGGCTGCAGCAGATGCCCCCGCAGGCGGCGATGGAGTGGCTGATCAAGCGCATCGGGAACACGCCGAACAACGACGCGCTGCTCGCCGGGCTCTAGCCCGCGCGGGCGCCGAGTGAACCGGCCCGGGGATGGAGCATCGCGCTCCGCCCCGAGCCGGTTCGTGTTCGTGGCGGGGGGG
>JADGGM010000043.1 GCA_019689955.1 Gemmatimonadaceae bacterium | reverse complement strand
GGGGTCGGTTTTGTGTATAAGAGACAGGTGCAGTGGGCGACGACGAGCCAGACCGACGACGGTGGGCTCGAGCGTGCCGTGCGTGCCGCCGAGCGAGGCGACCGCGCGGTCGGCGGGCACCCGATCCCCCCGGACTTCACCGTGCCGCCTCCCGCCTTCACGTACCCCGAGACAGCGATCTGGAGCGACGCAACCTACAACCTCGATGCCGCCGCGCGGGCGCAGGTGGCGCGGACCCTCGCCGAGCCCGCGGAGGCGCAGGGGCTCCAGTCGGCGGGATACGTGGAGGTTCGGGCGCAGATGCTCGCCGTCATCCCGTCGGACGGCCCGATGCAGTACACGGCGTCCACCGATGCGCAGTGCTCGTTGCGTGTGCGCGATCCGCAGCGGCGGAGCTCCGGGTGGGCCGGCCGCTCGAGCTACGATTGGGCGCGGATCGACGCGCCGGCGCTCGCCGCGCGCGCGCTCGACAAGTGCATCGCCGCGCGCGATCCGGTGGCCGTGGAGCCCGGGCGCTACACGGTGATCCTCGAGCCGCAGGCGGTGCACGACCTGGTGCAGTTGCTCGTTCGCCGCCCGCCCGGGCTGATCCGCTCGGTCGCGGAAAGCGGGGGCGGGCTCTTTGCGGCGGGCTACGACGACGCCCTCCGCCTCTGGCGCACCAAGCTCGGGCTCCCCGTCGTTGACCGCCGCATCACCATCGACTACGACCCCGCGGACCCCGACCTGGGCGTGGAGCCGTTCGTCGGCGGGGACAGGAACCGCGAGCCGGTGCGCGCGGTGACGTGGATCGACCACGGCGTGTTGACCACGCTCAGCTACGATCGCGAGTACGCCCTGGCGATGCTGAACGAGAACCGCGGCGCCCCGAACGCCGGCGCGTATCGCATGAGCGGTGGGACGACATCGATCGCCGAGATGATCCGGAGCACCGCACGCGGCCTCGTGATCACCCACTTCTCGGATGTGCGCGTGCTCGATGTCCGCACGCTGCTCGCCACCGGGCTCACGCGCGACGGCGTGTGGTTGGTCGAGCACGGGAAGGTCTCCAAGGCGGTCAAGAACTTTCGCTTCACGGAGTCGCCGTTCGTCGTGCTCAACAACGTGGAGGCGCTGGGCACGCCGGTCCCGGTGTTCAGTCCCGGCACCCCCGCGATCGTGCCGCCGCTCATGGTCCGGGATTTCAGCTTCACCGCACTGATCGACGCGGTCTGAGGGAGAGGGGTGATGCGCGCAACGTGGTGGGTGGCGTGGAGCGGTCTCGCGGTCGCACTGGCGGTGCGACCGGCGCACGCACAGGGATCGGCCGCGCCGTCGGCGAACGGGGTGGATGTCGCCGCGTACGCGACGGTCGAGCAGTGTCTGGCGGCCGCGGCGCGCGTGCGCGACAGCGTGGAGCGGGCATCGCCCGTGTGGCGGGACACGCTCCCGGATGCGGTCGCGGTGCGCGACGACTCGGTTCCGGTGGCGGTGGTCGAGACGGCGCGGCGCTGCGGCGCCCGCTTCGCGGCGGGCGCCGCGCCGCTCGACGGATGGCGGTCGCTCGTGACGCTCGACGTGCTCGCGCGGTGGGACGCGCGGGCGGACACGCTCGTGCGACGGCGCCTCGCGACGGTGACCACCGGCGCCGCGACCGAGCGCGCCTGGGTGATTGGCACGGTGCTGCGCGCGTATCTCGGCGTGCCCTTCGAGGGGCGTGAGGATCTGGTGCCGCCCGTGCGACTCGCGGCGGCCGAGTCGCTGGCGGCAGAGCTCGATGGCCTTCGGGGCGCGCCGTGGACGGTGCGCATGGAGGCGATGGTGCGGCTCATGGACGCCGCCCGCCGCGTCGGCGACACGACACGGGCGCTGCGCGCCGCGGCGCGCGTGGTGGCCATCGCCGACGGGCTCACCGCCGCGGAGCGTCGCACGAACCTCTACAATCGGCGCGTCCGGCAGGACGTGTACGCCGCGCTCCGGCTGCTCCACGCCGACGCGCTGCTCGACAGCCTGCGCCGCAGCACCGCCGCGTACGTCGCCTTGCAGCGGTCGCTCTACGCCAGAGCGATGGGGGAGCGCCCCGACGCGATGCGTTTCCCGATCGGCGAGCCCGCGCCGCCGATCGAGGGAGATTTCTGGTTCCGGCGCGGCGACTCGGCGGCCACCCGCCCCACCGCCGGGCACGTCGCGCTCGTCGTCTTCCTCGACCACGGCGTGGACCGAAACAATCGCACGGCCTCGCGATGCGGCGTGACCGTCGCCGGCGGCAGCCAGCGGATCTGCTGGAGCGGCTACGCCCGGCTGCGTCGATTGGCGCAGCGCTTCCCGGGGCTCGAGATCACGCTCACCGCGCCGACCCGCGGCTATTTCCCCTTCATGTCCCCGCCCACCCCCGACGTGGAGGCCGAGACGCTCGCGCACTGGTGGCTCGATTACCACGCGTTGCCCGGCGCGCTCGCCGTCACGCGCACGGCGTGGTGGCGGCTCCCGGACCCGGACCGTCGACGCATCGACCGCGATGATGGAGCGAACGTCGAGCACTATTCGTTCGGCGAGCGCGGGGCGATCACGACCTTCAGCGTGTTCCTCGTGGACCCCGGCGGGACGATCGTCGACGCGGAAGACTGGAGCGGCGCACCGACGAGCGACTCGGCCCGTGCGCTCGCCGACGAGCACTACCTGGGCCGGATGATCGACATCCTCCTCGCCCGCTCGACGAGGGCGAACCGGTGAGGGGGACGACGTCTCGCGCGCGCGCGCATGTCGCGCGCGGCGCCGCCGCGGCGCTCGCCGCGCTGATTCCCCTCGCGACGGCGCGGTCTCCCGAGAGCGGCGCCCGCGCGCCGCGCGCGATTGGTTCGGACGATTCGCTCCCTGTCGATCCGGCGCTCGCGACGGGGGCGCTGGCGAACGGCCTCCGGTACTACATCCGGGCGAACGGACGGCCGGCGTATCGCGCCGTTCTGCGCCTCGTGGTCGACGCCGGCAGCGTGCAGGAGGATGCGGACCAGCGCGGGCTCGCGCATTTCCTGGAGCACATGGCCTTCAACGGCACCACGCACTTCCCGCGGCACCAGCTCATCGACTACCTCGAGTCGGCCGGGATGCGCTTCGGCGCCGACATCAACGCCTCCACGAGCTACGGCGAGACCATCTACAAGCTCGAAGTCCCCACCGACGATGGGCGGAGCCTGGCCCAGGGGCTTGCCATGCTGCACGACTGGGCCTCCGGCGGGATGCGCATCGACTCCGCGGAGGTCGTGGCCGAGCGTGGCGTGGTGATGGGCGAGTGGCGCTCGCGGCTCGCCGACACGGCGACGCAGACAGCGCAGCGTCACCAGGACTCCGTGCTCTACGGCGGCGATTCCCCGTACCTCGCACGGCGCCCGATCGGGGATACGGCCATCGTGGCCCACGCTCTCCCCGGGCCGATCCGGCGGTTCTACCACGACTGGTACCGTCCCGATCTGATGACCGTGGTCATCGTCGGCGACATCGACCCGCGCGCGGTGGAGCGCGAGCTCCGGGCGCGCTTCGGCGCGATCCCGCGCGCTGCGCACCCGCGTCCTCGGGTCGAGCCCCCCGTGCCAGCGAACGACACCCCGGTCGTCGACGTCTTTCGCGGGCGCGTCGGTCCCTCGGTCACGGCGTACTGGAAGCAGGCGCGCGGCGGGACCGCGAACGTGACGGGTTACCGCCAAGCGTTGGTCGAGGACTTGCTGTTCCGGCATCTCGCGCGAACGCTCCTCGCGTTGCGCGAGCGCGATCGGCGCCCGTTCGCGTACGCGAGCGTTGGGCGGGCGCCGCTGTATGCGCGGAGCGTGGACGCGTACGTGCTCCGCGTGTTGGCACCTCCGGACAGCGTGATGAGCGGGCTCGCGAACGTGCTGACGGCGCTCGAGCGCGTCGCGCGGTACGGCGTCCCGCAGCCCGTGCTCGACCGGGAGAAGCGCGCGCTGCTCCGCCGGCTGGAGGGGGACGCGGCCGCCGCGGCGGCCCGTCCGTCCGGATGGTACGCGGACCAGTACGTGCAGCACGCGCTGCACGGGGACGTGCCGCTGCTGAGCGCGGCCCAGGCGCTCGCGCTCGCTCGGAGGATCCTGCCGACCATCACCCCCGAGGACGCCGCGCGCGCCGCGCGGTTCTGGCGCGCGCGGCGCGATCTCGTCGTGCAGGTCACGCTCCCCGCGTCCGCGCACGTCGTGCCGCCCACGCGCGCGCGTGTGCTCGCCCTCTTCGATTCGGTCGCGCACCTCACGTTGCCGCCCGACAGCGTGGCTGCGGCGGTGAGCGGGCCGCTCCTCGCGCACGTACCGGCGCCCGGGCGCATCACCGCGGCGCAGACTGACTCGGCGGCGGGCGTCACCACGTGGACGCTCTCCAACGGCGCGCGCGTGCTCCTCAAGTCGACCACGAGCAATCCCGACGAGGTGCTCATCGACGCCCGGAGCCCCGGCGGCTTCTCCCTGCTCCCCGATTCGCTCTTCTTCTCGTCCGGCCGGCTGGTCGCGCAGATGATGACGCAAGCCGCCGGGCTGGGCGCGCTCGACGACGATGGGGTGGCGCAGGAGCTCGCGACGACCGGGCTGCGACGGTTCCGTGTGTCGATCACGAACACCGACGAATCGATCTCGCTGGCTGGCTCACCGCGCGAGCTGGAGACGCTGTTCCAGCTTCTCCATCTCCAGTTCACCGCGCCGCGGCTCGACACCGCGATGCTCGACGCGTGGAAGCACGTCGGCACCGTCGGCCGCACGTCGCTCGACGACCAGCTCACGGCGATCCTCGCACGCGGCCACCCGCGCCGGGCGCCGGTGCCGGCGGCGCTGGTCCAGCTCGCGAATCGCTCGGAGGCCCTGGCCGTCTATCGCGACCGGTTCGGGAACGCGGGCGACTTCACGTTCACGATCGTGGGCGCCGTCACCCCGGCCGAGGCGGAGCCGTTGGCCGAGCGCTACCTCGCCAGCCTGCCCAGCACGGGCGTGCACGAGGTGCCGCGCTCGTTGCATCTGCCTCCATGGAATCGCGTCGTCGAGCAGACGCGCCGCGCGTTCGACATCCCGAAGGCGTCGACGCTCCTCGTCTTCGACGGCCTCTTTCCCGCGAGCCCCGCCGACTACGTGGCCGAACAGTGGCGGCTCGACGCGCTGGCCTGGGTGCTGCGGCTCGAGTACACCGACCTGCTGCGCGAGCAGATGGGGGGGACGTACGGCGTCAACGTCCAGGCGCGCACCTACGCCGATCCGGAGGAGCACTATCGGGTGACGATCGGCTTCGACGCGGCGCCGGAGCGCATGGCGGGGATGGTGGACACGATGTTCGCGATCCTGGATTCGGTGCGCGCGGGCGCCGTGACGCCCCGCGCGCTCGCACGTGTGGCGGCGATGGAGCGGCGGAGCCACGAGGACGCGCTCGACGACAACGAGTACTGGGTGCGCACGCTCGCGCTCTACGACCGGCTGCAGATTCCGTTCGCCCGGATCCTCGCCATGCCGCCGCGCCCCACGGCCGCCGAGATTCGTGCCGCGGCCGCGCGCTATCTGCCGGCGGATGCGTACATCCATTTCACGACGATGCCGAGGGACAGCACGTCGTTCACGGCGCGCGACCCGGAGGGCGGAGCCGAGGACCGGCGGTGCTAGGCGCTGGCCGCGCCAAGCACGCGCCCCACGTCCCGCGGCGAGACGCCGTAGCGCTGACGGAACAGCGTCGTGAAGTGGCTGTGGCTGGAGAAGCCGAGGTCGAGCGCCACGGCACCGATCGCGACGCCGTCGCCGAGCCGCTCCACGGCGAGCGCGAGGCGGAGCTGCAGCAGGTACTGGTGAATCGGCATCCCCGTCTCGCGGTGAAACACACGCGCAAGGTGGAACGGCGACACCTCGACCGCTCGCGCGAGCGAGTCGAGCGTGTGCGCTTCTCCCGGCGCGGCGGCGAGCCGCTCGCGCACCGCCTCGGCCGTCTCCCGGTGCCGCCGCGCCGCGCGCGCGCCGATGCACGCCCGATCAGCGGTGAAGCGCTCGCCGCGCTCTGCCGCCCCCGCGCCGATGACCGCGTGCAGCAGCGCGAGCGCTTCCTCCTCGACCGCAAGATCGCGGAGCGAGTCCGCCGCGAGCGCGCGGCGCAGACGGTGGTAGCGCAGCACCACCGCGCTCGTCACCGGCGCGTGCGCGTACTGGAACGGCTTCTCCGCGCGGTCCATCGCCGCCGGATCGTAGCACGCGGCCACCTCGGTCGCGACATCGGGGGCGAAGGTGAGCGACGTGCACACATCGCCTCCCGTGGTCGGATGGCGGATGCGCGATACCTCCCCCGCGTTGGAAGAAGAGCGCGCGCGTGGCGTCGGCGATCACCGCCTGCCGCGCCCCCGCGCCGGTGTGCCGCGCAAAGACCCCGCGCCGCGTGAAGACGAGCTGGCGCGCGACCGCCGGCTCGTCAGGGCCGCACGGCGATGCCGGCGCGCAGCACCGCACGTCCCGGATGACCACACGCGCGCCGCGATAGAGCGGGCGCACGCACAGGTGCGGGAGGACGCGGCGCTCGCCGGTCGAGCGCGGTTCGGTGCGGACCGTGGGCATCTCGGCGTGGTCGGCGTTCCTTCTACGTTAGCGCTCCCCCGCCGGGCGCGCCACGGCCCGCGAGCCCTCGCGTGGCGCCGGCCGCTCAGTACAGCGAGCGGATCCACCCCCCGTCCACCGCGATCGACTGCGCGGTGATGTAGCTCGCCCGCTCCGACGCGAGGAACGCCGCGAGCGCCGCGAGCTCGCGCGGCTCCCCCAAGCGCCCCATCGGGATCTGCGACTCCCAGCGCGCGTACGCCGCCTCGAGCGCGATCCCCTCGCGCGCGCTCGCGGCCTGCGCGAGCGCCACCAGGCGCTCGGTCCGCGTGTAGCCGGGGAGGATGTTGTTCACCGTGATCCCGTGCGGCGCCACCTCGGTGGCGAGCGTGCGCGCGAACCCCGTGACCGCGGCGCGCAGGCTGTTCGACAGGATGAGGTTGTCGACCGGCTGCTTCACCGAGATCGACGTGACGTTGATGATGCGCCCCCACCGGCGCGCCTTCATCCCCGGGAGCACGGCGCGCGCGAGCTCCACCGCGCTCTGCAGCGTGAGGCGGAACGCGCTCTCCCACGCCGCGGCGTCGTGCGCCTCGAAGGGACCGGCCGGGGGGCCGCCGGCGTTGGTGACGAGGACGTCGACGCGGCCGAACCGGTCGAGCGCCGCGGCGGTGACGCGCTCCACGCCCGCGCGCTCGGCGACGTCGGCGCGGACCGGGACCACGGTCGCGCCGCTCTCCGCCGCGATCTTGCGCGCGGCATCGGTGATCGCGCGCTCGTCGCGCGCGCACATGACCACGGCCGCGCCCTCCGCGGCCAGCTCCGCGGCGATGGCCCGCCCGAGCCCGCGGCTCGCGGCGGCCACCAGCGCGACCTTGTCAGTGAGACCCAGATTCATCGTGTGGTGTGCTCTCGCAGGTACGAGTCGGTCTTGTCGAGCCAATCCTGGCGCGGGGGAGCGAAGATGTCGACGTCCAGCGTGTCCTCCAGCGCCTCGGCCCGATGCGGGAGGTTCGACGGAATGTGCACTACCTCCCCCGCGCGCACCACCATCTCCGTCTCCCCCGCCGCGCCGAACCAGAAGCGCAGCGCGCCCTGCAGGATGTATGTGATCTGCTCGTTCTCGTGCGCGTGGGTGGGGACGATGCACCCGCGCTCGAGGTACACGTGCGCCAGCATGAGGCGCTCGCCGGTGATCAGCCGGCGCTCGAGCTGGGCCGACACGCGCTCCCTCGGCATGTCGTCCCAGCGGTACCAGGTGGGCTTCGCGTTCTCCGCCACGGTTCTCCTCTCCGAGTTGGGGGGCGTCGCGCCGGGCGAGCGCGCTTGCCCGCGTCGCCCGCCCGGCCGTATGTTCGCCTTCTATGGTCGCTCGACGTGCCGCCACCGCTGCGCTGCCCCTCCTCCTGCTCGTGCAAGGCTCCGCGTCGAGCGACGACCCGCGCGCGATCGCGCGGGCGGCGCTCCGTGCCGTGGAAGGGGACAGCGCGACCCGCGTGGCGGGCCGGTGGCTGGACCGCCTGACGCACGACCCGGGCGACCGCGCGGCCGCGCTCGGCCTGGCGACGATCGCGCGCCTCACCTATCGCTACGATGCGGCGATGCAGCGCTACCGGGCGCTCGTGGCGGCCGATTCGCTGCATCCGGACCGGTATGCCATCTACGCCTGGCTCGGCGAGGGCGCTGCGCTCACGGCGCGCGGGATGTTCAAGCCCGCGGACAGCGCGAGCCTGCGCGCGCTCTCCGCGGCCCGCGCGGCGCACGACACGATCGCCGAGGCCGAGGCGCTGCTCGGGCTCGCCGTGGTCCGCTCGCGGCTGCAGAGCGCCGCCGCCGGCCTGGCCGCCGCCGACAGCGCGCTCCGGCTGATCCCGCCGGCCGACACGGTGCTCCGCATCGCGTACGAGGTGCGGCGCGCGGCGCTGCTCGCGCAGGGCGCGCGCCCGGAGGCGCGCGAGGCGGGCGCGCGGTGCGCGGCGCTCGCGCGGCAGGCCGGCGAGCGGCGCCTGGAGGCCTCGTGCCTCCAGAGCATGGCCGTGGACGCCGAGCGCCGCGGCGCGATCGACAGCGCGATCGCCATCCTCGACCGCGTGGCCACGCTCCAGCGTGACACCCGCAACCACGCGCTGCTCGCGTCGGCGCTGCAGTGGCAGGGCTATCTCCTCTCGACCGTCGGCCAGTACGGGCGCGCGCGCGTGGCGCTGCGCGAGGCGATCGCGAGCGGGGAGCGCTCGGACAACCAGGGCGCAATCGCCTGGGCCGCGCTCAGCCTCGCGACGATCGCGAACCTCGTGCAGGACCGCGCCGCGGCGGTGGCGTACGTCGGCCGGAGCACCGCGGCGTTCCGCGCGGCGGGAGACGTGTGGGGGCAGATGGCGGCCCGCGAGCTGGAGGTCGGCCTGGCGATCGATGCCGGCGAGCTGGCCAGGGCGCGCACGCTCGTGGGGGAGCAGCTCGCCTGGGCGCGACGCCTCGCGCAGCCGCAGGCCGCCGTGGCGGCGCACCGCCAGGCCGCCGCGATCGCCGAGCGCTCGCGCGATTGGGGGAGCGCGGCGCGCGAGCTCGACCTGGCCAGGCGAACGGCGCTGCAGCACGGCATGGCCGGCGTCGCGAACGATCTCGCATACGACTCCGGGCGGCTCGCGCTCCGCCGCGGCGACCTCGCGCGCGCGGAGCGCGAGCTCACGGCGTATCTCCGCACGCTGGCCCCGCAGCAGCACATCTTCCGCTATCGCGCGCGGGCGCGACTCGCCGCCACGTACGCCGCGCGCGGCGCGCTCGACCAGGCGGAGCGCGAGCTCGCGGCGGCGGGGGACGAGCTCGACGCGTGGCGCGCCTCGCTCAGCGACCGCGAGCTGCGCGTGGCCGCCTTCCAGACGCAAGACGACGAAGATCCGGACCTCGGCGTCCCCGCGACGCTCGCCACGCTCGTCGCCGGTGCGCGCGCTCCGGCGGCGTTCGCGCTCGCGGAGCGCCGCCGGGCACGCGAGCTCATGGACCACTTGATCCAGGCCCGCGCCCTCCGCGCCACCGCCGATGTCGCCGACCCGCACGCGCTCGCCCGCGCCGCGGGGCTCTCGTTCGCCCCCGGCGAGCCGCCGCGCGACGTCGCCCACGCGCTCCCCGACGACCACACCGCGCTCCTCGAGTACCTCACCGGCACGCTCGGCGCCCCCACCACGCTCTTCGCGATCACCCGTGCCGGCGTGCGCGCCTGGACGCTCCCTCCCGCCGACTCGCTCGCCGACGCGGTGGAGCGGTTCACCGCGCTCCTCGAGCAACGCGATGCCCCGCGCGCGCTCGCCCGCTCGCTCGGCGCGCGCGTGCTCGACTCCGCAGTCGCGGCGCTCGGCCCCGCGATCACGCACCTCGTCATCGTCCCCGACGGCCCGCTGCAGCGCCTCCCCTTCGACGCGCTCCAACTGGCCGATGGCCGCTACGCCGTGGAGCGGTTCACGATCGGGATCGCTCCATCGGCCGCGGTGGCCGTGGAGCTGTGGCGGCGCGATGGCGCACGCGACCGCGCGCGGGCGACGCGCCCCGCGCGCGTGCTCGCCTTCGGCGATCCGGTGTTCGGCACCGAGCGCGCCGGCGCGACGGCCGCGTTCGCCGACGACCCCGGCTCCGGCGCGCTCGCCATGGCGTCGCTGCGCGGGAGCACCGTCGTCGCCGGAGAGTCGTTCCGGCGGCTCGTCGCGTCGGGGCGGGAGGCGGAGCTCGTGGCGCGCTACGGGACCGCCTCGGTGGTGCGGGTCCGGGAAGGGGCGAGCGAATCGTACCTCAAGCACGCCCCGCTCGACTCGTTCCGCGTGATCCACTTCGCCACGCACGCGATCGTCGACGATCGCTCGGTCGCGCGCACCGCGCTCGCGCTCGCGCCGGGGGATGGGGAGACGGGGTTCGTGAGCCCGGGCGATCTCGCGGCGCTGCACCTCGACGCGGATCTCGTGGTCCTCTCCGCCTGCCGGACCGCGGGCGGGGTCCTCGTCACGGGGG
>JADGGM010000042.1 GCA_019689955.1 Gemmatimonadaceae bacterium | reverse complement strand
GGGGGTTGGGCCCGGTTGGGGGCGGGGGGCGGGGGGGGGGGGGCGGCGCGCGGCCACTGCGCCGGCGGTTACGCGAGGCGACCCGCGGCGCGGATCTCGCGCTCGGCTTGGAGCCAGTCCTCGAGCGCCCCGCCCGGGCGGGCGCCGCGCTCCAGGTAGATGTAATAGGCGCGTGTCCGCACGACCTCGTCCGCGTCGAGCACGGCCTCCATGCGAACGTCGGTCTCCGAGGCCGCCACCGTGCGTTCTCCTCCGGTGCTGGCGGTCGTCTTACGCACCGGCCGCTTGGCGGCGCGCGGCTTCTTCTCGGACATAGGTCTCCCGCGATGCAGCGAACCGTGGCCACCTGCGGATGGGCGCGCCGCTGCGGCCACGGTGGAGCGGCGGCGCGTCCGATAATGATAAACGCACCGCCGCGGTGTGAACACCGCCGACGCGACACATCGCGCGCGCATCGTGCGCGTGTACGCTCGCGTTCGCCGCCCATTGCCCGGTCAGGCGCGCTACCCTATATGCCGGATCGGCGAGCACGATGCCGACGGCGCCGCGCGAGCCGCCGTGCACGCCCTCGGCGTGCTCGTGGCCGCGCTCCTCGGCGTGCCGGGGGCGATCTTCGCGCCGCGTCTCCTCGTGCTCATGGGCGCCTCCCCCGACGTGATCGCGACCGGGAGCACGTACGCGCGCGTGATGCTCGGCGGGAACGCGACCGTGCTCCTCCTCCTCCTCCTCCTCAACGCGACGTTCCGCGGCGCGGGGGATGCGGCGATCGCGATGCGCGTGCTCTGGCTCGCGAACGCGATCAACATCGTGCTCGGCCCCTGCCTCATCTTCGGCGTGGGGCCTTTCCCGCGGCTCGGCGTGGCGGGGGCGGCGATCGCGATGAACATCGGGCGCGGGACGGGCGCGCTGTTCGCGCTCAGCCGGCTCCTCCGCCCCGGCGCGCGGGTCGCCATCCGGCGGCGCCACCTCCGGCTCCACCCCGCGATCATGGCGCGTCTCGTGCGCCTCGCGGCCTCGGGGACGCTGCAAGCGCTCATTGGGACCGCGAGCTGGGTGGCGCTCATCCGCATCCTGTCGATGTTCGGCAGCGCGGTGCTCGCCGGATACACGATCGGGATCCGCGTGGTGATCTTCGCGCTGCTCCCTTCGTGGGGGATCAGCAACGCCGCGGCGACGATGGTGGGGCAGGGGCCGGGCGCGCGGAAGCCGGAACGCGCCGAGCGCGCGGTGTGGATCGCGGGGATGTACAACATGGTCTTCCTCGGCGTGGTCGGTCTTGCCTTCGCGGTCGGCGCGCCGTGGATCGTCGCGCGCTTCACCCCCGATCCGGCGATCGCGCCCTCCGCCATCGCGTGTCTGCGCACCATCGCGTACGGGTTCCTGTTCTACGCCTACGGGATGGTGTTCACGCAGTCGTTCAACGGCGCGGGGGACACCACGACGCCGACGGTGCTCAACCTGCTCGTGTTCTGGTTGTGGGAGATCCCGCTGGCGTACGTCCTCGCGGTGCACCTCGGGTTCGGGCCGCAGGGGGTGTTCATCGCGATCACGATCGCGTTCTCGACGCTCGCGATCGTGGGGGGCGCGGTGTTCCGCCGCGGGCGGTGGAAGACGCGCGTGGTGTGAGCGGGCGGACGGGGCCGGGCGGATCGGCCGCACGGGTGCTATATTCAGGAACGAAGCGCTCCGTCGGCCATCCGTCCGCCGCTGCGTCTCGCGCGCGCAGGTCCGTTGCCGCCGTTCTCCCCCATACGGACGAGGAGCCTTCCATGCCCCGACCATCGATCCGCCGTGGCCTCGCCCCGTCCGTGCGAGGGCGTGTTCGTGTGCTGACGTCGAGCGCGCAGTGAGCGCCCCCCGCTCCGTGCACTCGCGGCGGACGCTCGTCTTCGAGCACGAAGGGCGGACCTTCACCGCGCAGGCGGCGCCGCGCGAGGTCGCCGTGCGCGAGGAAGGACCCGGCGCTACTGCGGCGCCGCCCGAAGACGTTTGGTGGTGGTTCGAGGTCTCCGGCGACCCGCAGCGTTACGCCCCGTTCCGGGTCGGCGACGCGGACGATGACGCGGCCGTCCACGACCGGATGATCGCCTACTACGTCGACCTGCTCGCCCGGCGCGCCGAGCGGCCTGTCGGACGATTCGGCAGCCCCGGCCCGAGGCGCCCCGCCGCGGACCCCGCTCGGCCGTAGCGCTGCCCTCGCGCCGCCCCCTGACGATCACGACACATGGATACGGCTTTCCGGTGCGACGTCGCCGTCTCGTACTTGTGCGAGGACGTGTTGACCGCCGCGCGTCTCATGGACCAGTTGCGCTGCCGTGTGGGTGCACCCGTGTTCGACGCGGCGGAGACCGACGTCGGCGCGCGCCACGATGCGACGGCAGCCGCGCTCCGCTCCGAGGCGCGCGTGGTGGTGGTGCTTGACCAGCACCCTTGGGGGGAGACGCCGGCCACGCGCTGCGATCGGGCCCTCATCGAGGAGCGTGTCGCGCGCGACGGCGCCGGTTTTCTCGTCGTCGTGATGCTCGACCCCTCGCGCCGCCGTCCCGACTGGGCGAGCGAGGGTGTGGCGTGCGTCGCGCTCTCCGCAGACGGCGAGGCGGAGATGGATGCGATCGTGTCCGCCGTGCGCCGCGCAGGAGGCGTCGTCCCGAGCGGGCCGTCGCCCGAGGCGGCGACGGTCACCGCGCGCGGCGACGCGGAGCTCCCGGAGCCGGCGCGCCACACGCTCGCGATGCTCAACGCGGCGCACCGCGAGGTTGGGCGCGTGATCGACGGGATCGTGGAAGGGGCCGCCGAGCTGCGCGCCTGCTTCCCGGAGGTGGAGGTCGGCGTGCGGCGGACGCCGGAGCGGTGCGTAGTCCAGGCCGGTCCGGTGGCGCTCAGCGCGTCGTGGCTCTCGCCGTCGCCGGCGACGGACGGCGGGGGGACGCTCCTGGTCCTCGAGTGGGAGGGGACGGTCACGCTCCACGGCGAGCCGATGCACGGGCGTCATCGCGCGACGGTGGTCCGCGAGCACGCGTTCCGCCTCGACGCGCTGACCTTTCTCTGGTCCGTGGACGAGGCGCCGCGGTGCACGTACGCGACGCGCGACCTCATCTCGCTCTGTCTTCGGCGCGTGCGGTGGCAGCTCGACACCCGGCAGCCCGCTACTCGCAGACCCGCGGGCACCGAAGCGCCCTGAGGCCGGAAGGCGACTCCGCAATGGCGAGTGAGGGATGGCGCGGGGCTTGTCCGCGGACGAGCGCGCGACATCTTCAACTGGAGAACGTCACCGACCATGGCCGCGCCCCGACCTTCGATCGACCCGATCTTCTTCGCCTCCCCCGCCGAGTTTCGCGCGTGGCTCGAGGCGAGCCATGCATCGGCGCGCGAGCTGTGGGTCGGGTTTCACAAGAAGGGAACGGGGCGGCCGAGTCTCACCTGGCCGGAATCCGTGGCGGAAGCGCTGTGCTTCGGGTGGATCGACGGCGTGCGCCGGCGGCTGGACGATGAGCGCTACATGATCCGCTTCACCCCGCGCCGCCCCGGGAGCACGTGGAGCGCCATCAACGTGACGATGATGGAGCGGCTCATCGCCGCCGGGCGCGTGCATCCTGCGGGGCTGCACGCCTACTCGCTGCGGGCGCAAGCGAAGAGCGGCATCTATTCCTACGAGCAGCGTCACAGGGCCGAGCTGGACGCCGACATGCTGCGGCAGTTCCAGCGTAATCGACGTGCGTGGGCATACTTTCAAGCGCGCCCCCCGGGGTATCGCCGGACGGCGACCTGGTGGGTGGTGAGCGCCAAGCGTGCGGAAACGAGAGCCAAGCGACTCGCGCAGTTGATCGCATCCTCGGCGCGGGAGCAGCCCATCCCCCTGCTCGCTCGACCCGGCGACCCGACGCCCAGCGCGGCGCCGAAGCGCGCCTCCGCCAAACGGCCCGCGACCAGACGCGCATCGGCCAAGAGTGCTCCTGCAAGGAAGCGCGCCGGCGCAAAGCGCTCCCGCGGCCGCGGACATCCATGAGACGGGACAGGCAATGGTGACCTACGAGATCACGGCGACGGTCCGCGCGGACCTCGCTGACGGATACGAGCGATTCATGCGGGAGCACCACATCCCGCACCTCCTCGCCACCGGCGCCTTCGCCGCGGCGACGCTCAGCCGCTCGGCACCCGGGCGGTATCGCGTCCGATACGAGGCGCACAGCCGAGCGGCGCTGGACCGGTATCTCGCGGAGCATGCGCCCCGGCTCCGGCAGGAGTTCACGGCAGCATTCCCCGCCGGCATCGAGCTGTCGCGTGAGGAGTGGACCGTGCTCGCGCAGTGGCCCTCGCCGGCGCACCGCGAGGCCACCGCGTGACCGCGTCGGCGACGCCGACCGCGCGTCGCTGTAGCGCGTGCGGGGGCGACCTCGGGGTGGCCGATGGCCGGATCGTCGACGGGGAGCCGGTCTGTCTCCGTTGCCTCTTCGGCGACGTCGCGCCGATCATGGTCCGGCCGATCGGCGTCGTGCGCAGCGCGGTCACTCGCCCGGGCGCGGGGTCGGGGGTGCCGATCGCGCGGAGCGCCGACGCGGAGATTCACCTCGCGCCGGGGATGCGGCGGTTCCTCGCCGGATTGGAGGAGGAGCGCGCGCTGACCGTGGTCTGGTACGCGCACGCGGTGACGGCGCTGGAGACCATGTTCGCGCGCGGGATGGACGGCAAGCGGGTCGGCCCGTTCGCGTCGCGGACTCCGGCGCGCCCCAACCCGATCGCGATCACGGAGGTGACGCTGGTCGCGGTGCGCGACCTGGTGCTCGTCGTGCACGGGCTCGACGCGATCGACGGGACCCCCGTGCTCGACCTCAAGCTCGGGCGCGCGCGCATCTCGCAGTAGGCGCATCGCCCGACGTGCGTCACGCCACGCGATGCACCTCGGCCGCGCGCTCCCTCACCCGCTGCGACTCGTGCACACGCGCCGCGACCGTGTCGACCACGTGTCGTGCATCGCGCGCGACGCCGTGGATCATCGTCGAGGAGAGCGCGTAGAGAAAGTGCAGCCCCACGAAGTACAGCCCGGGGACCGAGGGGACGATCCCGCGCTCGTGGAGCGGCTCCCCGTCGGGGGCGAGCGCGGGGAGGTCGATCCACGAGAATCCCGGGTGGAATCCCGTGCACCAGATCACGTTCGCGACGTCGAGCACGCGCCCGTCGACGAGCACGGGCCGGCCGTCGCGCGCGCCCGTGGTGCGCGGCGCGTACTGGATCCCCGCGGCCGCGAGGTCGCTCGGCTTCTGGCGGATGAGCGGGCCGCTGTGCACGAGGAGGCGCGGGCGAATCTTCCGGCCGATCGGCGTGCTCGTGCTCAGCACGCGGTGGAAGACCACGCGGAACAGGAAGCGGAGGAGGAACCGCTGCGTCACGGCGCTCTCGATGCGAAACGGGATGTGCCCCGGGTCGCGCCCGGAGAGCCACGTCAGGTGCCCGTGGCGCGCAACCTCCACCCCGATCTCCGCCCCGGAGTTCCCCGCGCCGACGATGAGCACTGCGCCCGGGCGGAGCTGCCGGGGGCTCCGGTACTCGCTCGAGTGGAGCTGCACGATGTGCTGATCGAGCTCGGCCGCGAACGCGGGAACGCGGCGGCGCTGGTAGCTGGCCATCGCCACGATGACTTGCTCCGCCTCGATCGCTCCCGCCTCCGTCGACACGAGGAAGCGCTCGCCCGCGCGCGAGAGCCGGTCCACCGTCGCCCCCGTGCGCACCGGGAGCGCGAAGCGCGCGACGTACGCTTCGAGGTAGTCGGCCATCTCGTCCTTCGTCGGGAAGGTGTGCGGTGAAGCGGGGAAGGGCATCCCCACGAGGCCATCGAAGCGCGCTGGGGTGAAGAGACGGAGCGAGTCCCACCGCTTCCGCCACGTGTCGCCGACGCGCGCGTTGGCCTCGAGGATCACGAAGGGGAGCTGGCGCTGCGCCAGGTAATAGCCGGCGGAGAGCCCCGACTGGCCGGCGCCGATGATGACCGTTGGTATCTGCTCTGGCTCGCGCACGGTGGGCCTCCTCCGGGTTGCGCCGATGAACGTCGCCGCTCACGTGCGGACCCCGCTGTCGATCCGGCGTGTCGCGACGATCTGCCGGCGGGCGCTTCCCGGCGCCCGGCGCGTCCACCTCCGGTGTCAATATACCAGACCGCCGCCCCTCGCTGCGGTCGGCCCCGCTTGCGGATCTCCTGAGCGGCGTGCCGGCCCCATCGGGGGCGAATCCGTGTGCCCCTCGCCGGCTGGTGATGAAGTTGCTGGGAACAGCCGACCGCGCGAAGGCGTTGGTGTCGTCAACCCCGGGTCGTGGCCGGCGGGGGCCGCGCTCACCCGTCCTACAACGCGAGACCTGTCATGACTACTGCCCAGAAGCTGTTGGCCGAGCTCGATCAGGAGATGGGCCCCACGCGCCGGCTCCTCGAGCGTGTGCCGAGCGAGCACGCGACGTGGAAGCCGCACCCCAAGTCGTTCCCGCTCGGCCACCTCGCGCAGCTCGTCGCGCGGATGCCCGGCTGGCTCCCGGCGATGCTTACGGCCCCACAGATCGACCTGGCGGCGATGCCGCCGTACAGCTTCGCGCCGACGCCCGAGCTCCTCGCGGAGCTCGACGCCGGTGTGGCGGCCGCGCGCGCCGCGCTCGCCTCGGTGTCCGAGGAAGCGTTCGACGAGCCGTGGTCGCTCAAACGCGGGGACATGGTGCTGTTCACCGCGCCGCGCGGCGTCGTGGTGCGCCAGCACATGAGCCACATGGCGCACCACCGCGGCCAGCTCACCGTGTACCTGCGCCTCAAGGACGTCCCCATCCCGTCGATCTACGGGCCGACGGCCGACGAGCGAATGTTCCAGCCAGTCGCCTGATGCGCCGCGCACCCGGCGCCGCGGCCGCGATCGTCGCGGCCGGCGGCGTCCTGGGGATCGGGGCTCCGGCGCACGCGCAGACGCGTGCGCCGGAACGTACTTTCGTTCACAGTGAAACCACCATCATGCACCACGCACGAGGAACCTTCGACGTCACCCTGACACCGCAGCCGATGACCGTTGCCGCCGGGGAGCCGGCGCTCGATCGGCGCGCGATCGACAAGCGATTTCACGGCGATCTCGACGCCACCAGCGCGGGCGAGATGTTGGCCGTCGCCACCGCCGTGAAGGGCTCGGCCGGCTACGTCGCCGTCGAGCGTGTGAGCGGCACGCTGAACGGGCGGCGCGGCACGTTCGCGCTGCAGCACTACGGGATCATGGACCGCGGCGCCCCGCAGCAGACCATCATGGTCGTCCCCGACTCGGGGACCGGGGAGCTCGCCGGGCTCGCGGGCACGATGACGATCACGATCGAGAACGGCCGGCACTCGTACGACTTCACGTACACCATCGCCGACGCCCCCTGACGCGGGCGACGGGGCGGACCACGCCTGACGAGAGCGAGGACCCCATGCCCGATACGTCGCCAACCGGCGTTTCCTTCTCCGCGCGCGCCGAGCAGATCTTCCCCGTCCTGACCCCCGAGCAGATCGAGCGCATCGCGCCGCACGGGGAGCGCCGGCGCGTCGCGGCCGGCGAGGTGCTCGTCGAGCCGGGGCAGGAGCGCGTGCGAGTCTTCGTCGTCGAGTCGGGGGAGATCGAGGTGTTGCAGCCCGCGGGCGGGCGCGAGCAGCTCGTCACCGTGCATCACGCCGGGCAGTTCTCCGGCGACGTCAACATGCTCTCCGGTCGCCCCGGCTTTCTCCGGTTACGCGCGCGCACCGACAGCGATCTGATCGAGATCGATCGCGACAGCCTCCTCGCGCTCGTGCAGACCGACTCGGAGCTGAGCGACATCATCATGCGCGCATTCATCCTGCGCCGCGTGGAGGTGATCGCGCAGGAGATCGGGAACGTGGTGCTCATCGGCTCGCGCCACGCCCCCGGCACGCTGCGGATCAAGGAGTTCCTTACCCGCAACGGATATCCGTATTCCTCCATCGACCTGGACCGTGACCGCGGGGTGCAGGAGCTCCTCGACCGCTTTCGCGTCGCGATCACCGACATCCCGGTGCTCATCTGCAACGGCCGCATCGTGCTCCGCAACCCGTCGAACCAGGAGATCGCCGACTGCCTGGGCTTCAACGTGGCGATCGATCCGACGCAGGTCCGCGACGTCGTGATCGTGGGCGCCGGGCCGGCGGGGCTCGCGGCGGCGGTCTACGCGTCCTCGGAGGGGCTCGACGTGCTCGTGCTCGAAGGCGAGGCGCCGGGCGGGCAGGCGGGCGCGAGCTCGAAGATCGAGAACTACCTCGGCTTCCCCACCGGGATCTCCGGGCGCGACCTCGCCGCGCGCGCGTACAACCAGGCGCAGAAGTTCGGCACGCAGGTGTTGATCGCCAAACGCGCCACACAGCTCGCGTGCGTGAAGCGCCCGTACGCGGTGGAGGTCGATGATGGCACACGGATCCCGGCCCGCACGGTGGTGATCGCGACGGGGGCCGAGTACCGGCGGATCGGGATCGAGAACCTCCCGCAGTTCGAAGGGCGCGGGATCTACTACGGCGCCACCTTCATCGAGGCGCAGCTCTGCCGCGACGATGAGGTCGTGGTCGTCGGCGGGGGGAACTCCGCGGGGCAGGCGGCGGTCTTCCTCGCGCAGACGGCGAAGCGCGTGTACATGCTCGTCCGCTCGGGCGGGCTGGCCGAGTCGATGTCGCGCTACCTGATCCGCCGCATCGAGCAGAGCCCCGCGATCGAGCTGCGCACCCACACCGAAGTCGTCGCCCTCGACGGCGACGACCACCTGCAGTGCATCCGGTGGCGCAACAACCAGGCGGGGGCGACGGAGACGCGCGACATCCGCCACGTCTTCCTCATGACCGGCGCCGAGCCGAGCACCGGGTGGCTCCACGGGTGCCTCACACTCGACGCGAAGGGATTCATCAAGACCGGGCCCGACCTCACGCGCGAGGAGCTCGCCGCGGCGCGCTGGCCGCTCGCGCGCGCGCCGTACCTGCTGGAGACGAGCCTCCCCGGCGTGTTCGCCGTGGGGGACGTGCGCTCCGAGAACATCAAGCGCGTCGCGTCGGCCGTCGGCGAGGGGTCGATCGCGATCTCGTTCGTGCACCGCGTGCTGAGCGAGTGAGCGATGCACGGCGCGGCGCCGGGGCGGCGCGCGCTTCAGGACCGGCAATGTAGGCCCGCCCCGCCGCGCGCGCTTTCAGATTCTTGCTCGATGTCGTGCTCGACCCGGCGTCCGGGCGACGGGGGCTCAGTGCGTCTTGAGCCGCCGCTGCATCGTGGAATCGATCACGAAGGTGAACGGCTGGTAGACCACCTGCCGCACCGGGTGCCCGCGGAGCTGGGCGGGGATGTACGCCGCGTCGGCGAGGGCGCGGCGGACGGAGGCGGTGAACTCCGGGTCGGTCGAGGAGAGCACGCCGAACGTCGTCATGTCCACCTGCCCCGCGGTGTCGACCACGAACTCCGCCTCCACGCGCCCGGTGACCCCCGCGAGGAAGAGCGATTCGGGGTAGCGCGGCTGCGCTGGGTTCGCGGTGTCGGGGCGCGCGGGGACGTCGACCTCCTCGGCCGTGTAGACCTTCAGCGCGGCGACGAGCTCCGCGAGCTGCGCCGGGGTCACGTGCGTCTTGCTCTTCTTCTCCCGCGGCTCCCCGTGGCGCGACCACACGACCACCACGCCGCAGCTCCCCAGCCCGCCGGAGGCCATGAACTGCGGCGGCACCTCGGAGACCCCGCTGTAGACCTCGATCCCCTCGATCGATTCCGGCGGGAGCGCGTCGAGGTCGAACTCCGCGGCGGCGGCCGGGGTCCCGTCGAGCCACACGAGCGGCGCGCAGTGCTCGCCGCGGAATCGGATCGCGTTCTCGATGAGCCGCGTCGACACGATGCGGACGCCGGGGATGCGGCGGAACACGTCGGTGAGGCGGAACGGCTGCTGGCGCTCGAGGTCCGCGCGCGTGATGAAGCGGCCGATCCCGAGGTCGCGCCGGCGATAGAAGTCGCCCATGTATCCGGTGTAGTCGCGCGCGCGCACGAGGATGGGGGAGAGGAGCTGCGCGGTCCGCACGAGCGTCACGTTCGCGACAGCCACGCCGGCCGTGTCGATGGCCACGGCCACGGTCCCGGGACGGAAGCCGAGCCGTCGCACGGCGACACGCGCGAGGCCGGTGTGGAGGGCGGTGAGGCGGAGGTGCCCTTCGTCGTCGGTGTAGCCGCGCGCGTTGGTCCCCTCGATCACCACCTCGGCGCCGGCGATCCCCGCGCCGCTCGAGTCGCGGACCGTCACGGCCACTGGGGTGACGGTGGGCGTTTGCGCCGCGGCGGCCGGGGCGAGAAGGAAGACAGGGGCGAGGGCCAGCACAGCGGCCGCGTGTGCACAGAACGTCACGTCGCGTTCCTCCCGAGCACGTCGGCTCGCGAGCGTGACGTGCTCCGTTGGCGTCCGCGGTGGGCACGGACGGTCCCGGCGGTGAGTGGTCCGTCTGTTCACATAATAGGGAAGGGGAGCGCGCGGCGCGAGGGCGCGGTGGGGGGGGGGGGGGAGGAGCGGGGCGACGAGCCAGCCCGGGG
>JADGGM010000736.1 GCA_019689955.1 Gemmatimonadaceae bacterium | reverse complement strand
GTCCCCCCCGGCGCCGACCTGCGCGCCCCCGTCAGCACGGCCTCCAACTCCGCGCCGAAGCGCTCCAGCGCCGCGATCCCGTCGCGCGCCATGCGCTGGAGGGGGTCGTCCACGTCCGCGGGGCGCTCGGCCTCGCGCGGGACCTCCTCCGCGGCCGGCGCGGGCTCGGGCGCTGCGGCCTCGGCGCGGTCCGCCACGCGGAGCAGGTCGCGCCGCTCGGCGATCATGACCTCGAGCTCCTTCGAGTACGCCCCCACCGCCTGCGTGTGCGCGCACGCCTCGTCGAGCACGTCGATCGCCCGGTCCGGACGGACGCGGTCGGTTACGTAGCGGTCCGTGAGCGCGACGCTCGCGACGAGCGCGTCGTCGGCGATCGCCACGTTGTGGTGGCGCTCCAGTCGCTCGCGCCGCGCGCGGAGCACCTCCAGCGTCTCGTCCGCGCTCAGCTCGCGCACCACCACCTTCTGGAAGCGCCGCTCGAGCGCGGGATCGCCGCACACCCAACGGTCGTACTCGTCCTGCGTCGTCGCGCCGATCACGCGGAACTCGCCGCGCACGAGCGCCGGCTTGAGCATGTTCGCCGCGTCCATCGCGACGCCCATCGCCGTCCCCTGGCCGATGAGGTTGTGCAGCTCGTCGATGAAGAGGATGACGTTGGGGTCGGCGGCCGCGGCGGTGACGATCCCCTTGAGGCGCTCCTCGTACTGCCCGCGGAACATCGTCCCGGCCACGAGAGCGACGTGGTCGAGCGCCAGGATCCGCGCGCGGCGGAGGGCGAGGGGGACCGCGCCGGAGGCGACGCGCTGCGCCAGCCCCTCGGCGATCGCCGTCTTCCCCACCCCGGCCGCGCCCACGAGCGCGGGGTTGTTCTTGCTCTGGCGGAGCAGGATGTCGATCACCCGCGAGATCTCGGCGTCGCGGCAGCGCACGGGCTCGAGCGTCCCCGCGCGCGCGGCGGCCGTGAGGTCGCACGTGTAGTGCTCGAGCATGGCGTCGTTCGGGCGGAGCATGTCGCTGAACATCACAGTCCGATCAGCCCCCGATACCAGTGAATGAGCGCGTTCCCCCACAGCAGGGCCAGCATCGCCGCCGGCGCAAGGAACACACCGAACGGCACCAGGGGCGGATCGAACTCGGCGCCCGCACGCCGGCTCCGAATCCAGGCGATGGGGAAGACCACGAGGAGGAAGATGACCGCGCCCAGCGCGGCCCCGAAGAAGACCGTGAGAAACGTCCGTCCGATCCCGAGGTGGGCGCCCACCATGGCCATGAGCGTCACATCGCCGAAGCCCATCGCCTCCTTCTTGAACACCATCTCCCCCAGCCACCCCGCGATGGCGATCGCC
>JADGGM010000041.1 GCA_019689955.1 Gemmatimonadaceae bacterium | reverse complement strand
GTCCCCGACGACCCGCCCGCGGATCCTCCGCGCAACCCGCCGCCGCGCGGCGCGGGGGCGCCCCCAGGGCTCGTCGTCGGATCGGCGGAACGTGAACTGTTCGGTGGGCCGTTGGGCGAGTGCAACACCATCGACGACATCGCGGCCGTGGTGCGGGAGTGCACCAAGTGCCCGCTCTACCGGACCGCCACGCACGCCGTGCCGGGGGAGGGGAACCCGCACGCGCAGCTCATGTGCGTCGGGGAGGCGCCGGGCGCGAACGAGGACGCCACCGGGCGTCCGTTCGTGGGACAGGCCGGCCAGCTCCTGACGAAAATCCTCGCCGCGATTAAGTTGAGCCGGGAAGACGTTTTCATCGCCAACGTCCTCAAGCACCGGCCGCCCGGCAACCGCAATCCGCTCCCGGACGAGGTTGAGGCGTGCCGGCCGTATCTCGTGCGCCAGGTGGAGTTGATCCGTCCGAAGGTGATCGTCGCATTCGGAACGTTCGCCGCGCAGACGCTGCTCGAGACCAAGTTGCCCATTGGCAAGTTGCGGGGCGCAGTGCATCGGTATCATGGGATACCGGTCGTCGTCACCTACCACCCGGCTGCACTCCTCCGCAACCCTGCTTGGAAGCGACCCACCTGGGAAGATGTCCAGCTCGCCCGCCGAATACTCGATAGCGCCACAGCGTGACGCCTACCGCGACCGCCGCCCCCCGTACTCGGAGGAAGCGGAGGCCGCGGTGCTCGGGGCGATGCTCATCGAGCAGGACGCCATCCTGCGCGCCGCCGAGCACGTGGATGACACGATGTTCTACCGCGAGGCGAACCGCCGGATCTTCCGCGCGATGATCGCCATCTCGGAGCGCGGCGACGTCGTCGACCCGCTCACCCTCGCCGACGAGCTCGCACGCCGCGGAGAGCTCGAGGCGAGCGGCGGGAAGGAGTACATCGCGTTTCTCGTCGACGCGGTCCCGACCGCGGCGAACGTGGAGTACCACGCGAAGATCGTCAAGGAAAAAGCGCTCCAGCGGCGGCTGATCGAGACCTGCACCGGGATCATCGCCGACGCGTTCGAGGGGCGCTCGACCGCCGCGGAGCTCCTCGACCAGGCGGAGCACAAGGTCTTCGAGGTGAGCCAGCAGCGCGGCACGCAGGGCTTCACGCGCATCAAGGAGCTCATGTGGCCGACCATGGAGCGCATCGAGGCGCTCCAGCGCGGCGGGAAGACGATCACCGGCGTGCCGACCGGGTTCACGGACCTCGACGAGATGACGTCGGGGTTCCAGCCCGCGGATCTCATCATCGTGGCCGCGCGGCCGTCGATGGGGAAGACGGCCTTCGTCCTCAACATCGCACAGTACGCCGCGATCGAGAAGCAGATCCCCGTGGCCATCTTCTCGCTGGAGATGAGCAAGGAGTCGCTCGTCCAGCGTATGCTCACTGCGGAAGCGCGCGTGGACGCGCAGAAGCTGCGCAAGGGGATGCTCCGCGACGACGACTTCCCGCGCATGGCGCGCGCCGCGGGGATCCTGAGCGCCGCGCCGATCTGGATCGACGACACCGCCGGGATCACGCTCCTCGAGATCCGCTCCAAGGCGCGCCGGCTCAAGGCGGACTCGGACGTGGGGCTCGTGATCATCGACTACCTGCAGCTCGTGCAGGGGCCGCCGAACGCGGAGAGCCGGCAGCAGGAGATCAGCCAGATCTCGCGCTCCCTCAAAGCGCTCGCCAAGGAGCTGAGCGTCCCCGTCGTCGCGCTCTCGCAGCTCTCGCGCGCGCCGGAGCAGCGCGCCGGGGATCACCGCCCGCAGCTCTCCGACCTCCGCGAGTCGGGGGCGATCGAGCAGGACGCGGACCTGGTAATGTTCATCTACCGCCAAGAAGTTTATGACGGCCCCACCGACAAGGACGGCAACTCCCTGGAGGGGCGGGCGGAGATCATCGTGGGGAAGCAGCGCAACGGGCCGATCGGGTTCGTGAACCTGTTCTTCCACAAGGCATACACACGATTCGAGAATTATTCGTCGCGCTCGCCGACGTGATTCGGCGCCGCGGCGCGCCGAGGTAGCCGATGGCCAGGACGAAAACCATCCACCGCTGCACGGAGTGCGGCGCCGAGTATCCCCGCTGGGCCGGGCGCTGCGACACGTGCGGCGAGTGGAACACGCTGGTCGAGGAGATCGTGGCCCCTCGCGCCTCGACGCCCAGCGCGCGCCGCCGCGGCGGGACCACCACGCTCGGCGAGGGCGGGAGCGTCGCCGCCACCACGCGCATCGCCGACGTGAAGGGGTCCGAGAGCCGGCGCTGGAAGAGCGGGATCGATGAGCTCGACTTCGTGCTCGGCGGCGGGATCGTCCCCGGGTCGATGGTGCTCGTGGGCGGCGAGCCCGGGATCGGGAAGTCGACCCTCCTCCTGCAGGTCGCGGCCCGGCTGCAACAGGGCGGGCTCCGCACGCTCTACGTCTCGGGGGAAGAATCCCCGCTCCAGGTCAAGCTCCGCGCCGACCGCCTCGCCGAGCCGAGCGCCGACGTCGCGCTCCTGAGCGAAACGCAGCTCGAGACGATCCTCGCCACCGGCGCCGCGATGGACCCGCAGGCGATGTTCGTCGACTCCATCCAGACCGTGTTCACGAGCGATCTCGAGGGCGCGCCGGGGAACGTCGGGCAGGTGCGCGAGTGCGCCGCGCGCCTCATGCGCTTCGCCAAGGATAGCGGCACGACGGTGTTCGTCGTCGGGCACGTGACCAAGGGGGGCGGGATCGCCGGGCCGAAGACGCTGGAGCACATCGTCGACACGGTGCTCTACTTCGAGGGGGAAGGCTCCCTCGACCAGCGCGTGCTCCGCGCCACGAAGAACCGCTTCGGCGGGGTCGACGAGATCGGCGTCTTCCGCATGACCGAGCAGGGGCTCGTGGCCGTCGCCAACCCCTCGGAGCTCTTCCTGGGCGACCGGCTCACGACCGCCTCGGGGAGCGCCGTCACGGCGCTGCTCGAGGGGACGCGCCCGCTCCTCGTGGAGATCCAGGGGCTCGCCGCCAAGGCGGGGTTCGGGACGCCGCAGCGCGTGGCCACGGGGTACGACGGGCGCCGCCTCGCGCTCCTCCTCGCCGTGCTCGACAAGCGCGCGGGGCTCCCCTTCGCGCAGCTGGACGTCTTCGTGAACGTCGTCGGCGGGCTGCGCGTGCAGGAGCCGGCGGGGGACCTCGCAGTCGCCGCGGCGCTCGCGTCGAGCGTGTACGACCGCACGCTCCCGCCGGACGCGGTGTTCCTCGGCGAAGTGGGGCTCGCCGGCGAAGTCCGCCCGATCTCGCAGGTCGAGCGGCGCATCGCCGAGGCGGAGAAGATGGGGATGCGCACCGTGTACCTCGCCGAGCGGAGCATCCCCCGCGGGCCCGCGCGCGCGCGCCTCGAGGCGCGCGACATCCGCGCCATCGGCGTCACCAACATCGGCGCGCTCTTCGAGCGCCTCTTCGCATGACGAACGTGACACGCGACGTGGGGGTAGTGATCGTGGCCGGCGGCTCGGGGACGCGCACCGGGAGCCCGGAGCTCAAGCAGTTCCGCTGGATCGCCGGGAAGCCGATGCTCCTGCACAGCGTGCAGCGCTTCATGGAGCGTTCCGACGTGGCGATCGTCGTGTGCGTGCTCCCGCGTTCGCACGCCGGGGACCCGCCCCCCTGGCTCTTCCAGTGCGACCTCGACCGCCTCCTCGTCTCCGTCGGCGGGCGGGAGCGCGGCGACTCGGTGTACAACGGGCTCACCGACCTCCCGCTCGGCGTGGAGATCGTCGTCGTGCACGACGCCGCGCGCCCGCTCGCCGACGCGGCGACCATCGACCGCGTGATCGCCGAAGCGCGGCGCGGGCACGGCGCCGTCGCCGCGCTCCCCGTCGTCGACACGCTCAAGGAAGTCGACGACACCGGGCGCATCGTGCGCACCGTGAGCCGCGAGCGCCTCTGGCGCGCACAGACGCCGCAGGCCTTCCCCCGCGACATGATCGAGCGCGCGTACGCCGACGCGCGCGCCGCCGGCGTCAGCGCCACCGACGACGCCGCGCTCTGCGAGCGCCTCGGGCTCCCGGTGGTTGTCGTGCGGGGGAGCGAGCTCGGGATGAAGGTGACCGAGGAGGAAGACTTCGCGCGCCTCGAGGCGCTGGCGGTGCGCGCGGAATGACGGTCGCTCCGCTCGCCGTCCCCTTCTGGTCGCCGGCGGAGATCGACGCCTCGCTCGCGGGGACCATCGCCCACCTCAACGCGCGCCGCGTCCTCGCCTATCCCACCGAGACCGTCTACGGCTTCGGCGGGGCCACGGACCAGGAGTCGGTCGACGCGCTCATCGCGCTCAAGTCGCGCCCGCCCGGGAAGCCGTTCCTCGTCCTCGTGGCGTCGAGCGAGATGGTGGCGCGGCTCGATCTCCGGCTGACGGGGTACGCGGCGCACCTCGCCGCGCGCCACTGGCCTGGCCCGCTCACCCTCGTGCTCCCGGGGGGCGAACGACGTCTCCCGGAGCGGCTCCGCGGCCCCGAGGGGGGGATCGCGGTCCGGTGGACCTCGCACCCGGCGCTGGCGCGCCTCCTGCTCGCCTACGGCGAGCCGATCACCTCGACGAGCGCCAACCGCCCGGGGTCCCCTCCGGCCATGTCGGCGGCGGAGATCGAGGAGCAATGGGGCCCGGCGATCCGGCAAGGGCTCCTCCGGGTGCTCGACGGCGGCCGGCTCACCCCCTCGCCGCCGTCGACAGTTGTAGATTGCATGGGGCGTCGGCCGCGAGTCATCCGCCCGGGGGCGATCTCGTCGGCGACGCTGCGCGAGAGCGTGCCCGACCTCATCGGAGATGTATGACGCCTATGAGAATCCTGTTCGTGTGCACCGGCAACACGTGCCGCAGCGCCATGGCCGAGGCCATCGCGCGCAAGATCGTACAGGAGCGCGGGCTGACCAACATCGAGGTCGCGAGCGCGGGGACCGCGGCCTGGGAGCAGGCCCCCGCGTCCGACGGCGCGCTCCTCGTCGCGATGGAGCGGGACACGGACATCTCGTCGCACCAGGCGCGCCTCCTCACGCGCGAGCTGCTCGAGCAGTACGACCTCGTGCTCACCATGGGGCCGCACCACACCGAGCGCGTGGAAGCGCTCGGCGGGAAGGGGAAGACGTTCCTCATCACGACGTACGCCTCGCGCGGCGCGAGCGACCGCCCGATCGGGGACCCGTTCGGCGGCGAGCTGGAGCTGTACCGCGAGACGTACGACGAGCTGGAGCGCGAGCTGAATCGCGTGTTCGACCGCATCGCGGCGGAGCGCGCGCCCGGCGTGTCATGACGCCGCGCCCGAGCCGTCTCGTCCTGCTCGGCCACCCCGTTCGCCATTCGCTCTCACCGGTCTTCCAGAACGCGGCCCTGCAGCACGCCGGCATCCCCGCGCGCTACGAGGCGCTCGATGTCCCCCTCGAGGCGCTCGACGGCTGCGTGCGCGCGCTCATCGCCGAAGGCGCGGCGGGGAACGTGACCGTGCCACACAAGGAGGCCGTCGCCGCGCTGTGTGCGTCCCGCACCCCCCTGGCGGAGCGCGCCGGGGCGGTGAACACCTTCTGGGTGGAAGCGGGCGCGCTCATCGGGGACAACACCGACGTTGCCGGGTTCGCGAGCCTCGCCCGACAGCTCCTGGGCGGCGACGCCCCGCCGCGCGACCTGACGATCGCCGTGCTCGGCGCGGGCGGCGCGGCGGCGGCGGTGCTCACCGCGATCGAGCAGTGGCCCAACTGTACCACGATTCTCTACAATCGCACCCCGGCGCGGCGCGACCGCCTCGCCCGCCGCTTCGCCACCGTCGTCCGCGGCACCGCCGACGACCCGGTGCGCGCGGTCGCCGGATGCGGGCTGGTGGTGAACGCGACGTCGGTCGGGCTCGCGGACGACGTGCACCCGGTGCCGGTCGAGGCGATCCCACGCACCGCGGCCGTGCTCGATCTCGTCTATCGCCCGGGGGAGACCGCGGGGGTGCGCGCCGCGCGCGCGCGCGGCCTCCGCGCGGCCGACGGGGCGGGGATGCTCGTGGAGCAAGGGGCGGCGGCGTTCGAGCGGTGGTTCGGCGTCCCCGCGCCGCGCGACGTGATGTGGAACGCGCTGGCGGAGCGTCTCGCGTCATGACCCTCATCGCTTCCCGCCCGCTCGCCGCCGCGAGGAGCGCCGGCGCCGCGCTCCTCGACCTCCTCCTCCCGCGCGCCTGCGTCGCGTGCGACCGCCTCGTGGAGAGCGGGAACCGTGGCGTCGTCTGCGGCCGGTGCTGGGCGCGGCTGCACGAGCTCCCGCACCCGCGCTGCGAGCGGTGCGGGCACCCGATGCGGCGCGAGCGGTGCGCCTGGTGCGACCTCCTCCCCCCCTTCGTGCGCGCGGCGCGCTCGGTGTGCTGGATCCCCGGACGCACCGGCGGCGCGATCGTGCACGCGCTCAAGTACGGCGGGTGGCGCGCCGCGGCCGAGGGGATGGCCGATCGCATGGCGCGCCTCGCGTGGCCGCGCGACGTGATCGAAGAACGGGCGGCGCTCGTCCCGGTCCCGCTCGCCCCGGTGCGCGAACGCGAGCGCGGCTACAACCAGAGCGCGCTCCTCGCGCACGCGCTCGGCGCGCGCTGGCACCTCCCCGTGTGGCCCCGGTGCCTCGAGCGGACCCGAGCGACCGTGAGCCAAACCCGGTTGACACCAGACCAGAGGCGGCACAACGTTTCCGGCGCGTTCCGTGCAGCGCCCGGAACCGCCCCGCGCCTCCGCGGGGCCCACATCGTCCTCGTGGACGACGTGATCACCACCGGCGCGACGCTCGTCGCGTGCGCGACCACGCTGTTCGACGCCGGAGCGCGGATCATCAGCATCGTGACCTTCGGACGGGCGCCCGCTGTCGGCGACCGCACCTAACCACAGGAGTGCAACGAGCACATGGCAATTCGCGTTGGGATCAACGGTTTCGGCCGGATCGGGCGGCAGGTGGTGCGGGCCGCCAAGGAGCAGGGAGTCTCCGACATCGACTTCGTCGCGGTCAACGACCTCACCGACACACGCACCCTCGCGCACCTCTTCAAGTACGACTCCGTCCACCGCACCTTCCGCGGCGACGTCTCGCACGGCGACGGGACGATCTGCATCGACGGTGACGAGCTCCGCGTCTTCTCCGAGAAGGACCCCGCCGCCCTCCCCTGGAAGGAGCTCGGCGTGGACATCGTCCTCGAGTCCACCGGCCGCTTCACGAAGGCCGAGGACGCGCGCAAGCACGTGGCCGCCGGCGCCAAGAAGGTCATCATCTCGGCCCCCGCCAAGGGGGAGGACATCACCATCGTCCTCGGCGTCAACGCCGACAAGTACGACCCCGCCAAGCACACGATCATCTCCAACGCCTCGTGCACGACCAACTGCCTCGTGCCGATGGTGAAGGTCGTGCGCGACGCGTTCGGCTTCGTGCGCGGGTCGATGACCACCGTGCACAGCTACACCAACGACCAGCAGGTCCTCGACCTCCCGCACAAGGACCTGCGCCGCGCCCGCGCGGCCGCGGTCTCGATGATCCCCACGACCACCGGCGCCGCCAAGGCCACCTCGCTCGTCATCCCCGAGGTGAAGGGGAAGATCGACGGGATGTCGATCCGCGTCCCCACCCCCGACGTCTCGTTCACCGACCTCGTGGCGGTCGTGGAGCGGCCGACGACGATCGATGAAGTGAACGCGGCGTTCCGCAAGGCCGCCGCCGAGGGGCCGCTGGCCGGCTTCCTCACCGTCTCGGAGGACGAGCTGGTCTCGTCCGACTACATCGGCAACCCGGCCTCCTGCATCCTCGACGCGAAGAGCACCAACGTGATCGACGGGACGCTCGTCAAGGTGTGCGGGTGGTACGACAACGAGTGGGGGTACGCCTCGCGCTGCGTGGACCTGATCCGCTATGTCGGCGCCCGACTGTGACGCGGCGCGCGAGCCGCGCCGATCGACTCCGTGACCTGGCCGCCACGGCGATCGTGGTGGCCGGGGCGGTGGTGTGGGGCTATGGGTTCCTCGGGCTGCGCCGCCAGGCGGCGCACCCGGTTTCGGGGGCGGGGCGCACGGCCGTCGCCCAAACGACCTTCTACTGGAACATCGCGCGCGCCGGCGCCGCGCTCCTCGTCGTCGGCGTGGCCGTGGTCGCCTGGAGCTACTGGCGCTACCGCGCGCGGCGCGATACACGATCCTGATGCCGAAGAAAACCATCCGCGACCTCACCGACGCCGAAGTGCGCGGCAAGCGCGCGCTCGTCCGCGTCGACTTCAACGTGCCGCTCGACGCCGAGCAGCGCGTGACCGACGACACGCGCATCCGCGCCGCGCTCCCGACCATCGACGCGCTGTTCGAGCGCGGGGTGCGCACCGTCGTCCTCCTCTCGCACCTCGGCCGCCCCAAGGGGAAGCCCGAAGCCAAGTACTCGCTCGACCCCGTCGCCCGCCACCTCGCCACGCTCACCACGCACCCGGTGACCTTCGTCGAGACCACCGACAGCGATGAGGCGCTCAAGGCCACCGAGGACGCCGCGCCCGGGACGATCGTCCTCCTCGAGAACACGCGCTTCCTCGACGGCGAGGAGAAGAACGACGAGGTGCTCGCCCGCGAGCTGGCCGAGCTCGGGGACTTCTACGTGAACGACGCCTTCGGCTCCGCGCACCGTGCGCATGCGTCGACCGAAGGGGTGGCGCACCACCTCCACCCCGCGGTCGCCGGGCTCCTCATGGAGAAGGAGCTCCGCTACCTGGGCGACGCGCTCGCGGCCCCGCAGCGCCCGTTCGTCGCCGTGCTCGGCGGCGCCAAGATCTCGGGGAAGATCGACGTGATCGAGCAGCTCCTCCCCAAGGTCGACCGCCTCCTCATCGGCGGCGCGATGGCGTGCACGTTCTTCAAGGCGATGGGGCTCGAGACCGGGAAGTCGCTCGTCGAGCCCGATCGCGTGGACATGGCGAAAGCGCTCCTCGCGCGCGGCGGGGAGAAGCTCGTCCTCCCGGAAGACGCCGTCGTCGCCCCTGCGCTCGATGCCGGCGGCGCCGCGCACGTGGTCGCGCGCAACGCGATCCCGGCGGGGGAAGCGATGTTCGACGTGGGCCCGCGCACCACCGAGCGCTTCGCGCGCGAGATCGTGGCGGCGAAGACCGTAGTGTGGAACGGCCCCATGGGCGTGTTCGAGACGCCCCCCTTCGATGCCGGCACGCGCGCCGTTGCCGAAGCGCTCGCACGCGCCACCGCGGCCGGCGCCACGACGATCGTCGGCGGGGGGGATTCGGCGGCCGCGGTGGAGGCGATGGGGCTGGCATCGCGGATGAGCCACGTGTCCACCGGAGGCGGTGCGTCGCTGGAGTTCCTGGAGGGGAAGGAGCTCCCCGGCGTCGCCGCGCTCGATGAGCGGGAGGGGAGCCATTGATGCAGAAGCCCGTCTTCGCCGCGAACTGGAAGATGCACAACGGCCCGCAGGAGACGCGGGCCTACTTGCAGCGATTCCTCGCCGCGTACCCCGAAGACCCGAGCCGCACCGTGATCTTCTTCCCCCCCGCGGTCTCGCTCGCGATTGCCGGGTTCGCGCTGCGCGAGCGGCCGGAGATCCTGGTGGGCGTCCAGAACGTGTACTGGGAGGAGAAGGGGGCCTTCACCGGCGAGACCTCGGCCCCCATGGCACGCGACGCCGGGGCGAAGGTCGCGCTCGTGGGGCACTCCGAGCGCCGCCAGTACTTCGGCGACACCGACGAGGTCACCGCGCGCAAGTGCGCGGCCGCGTGCAAGGCAGGGCTCATCCCCATGCTCTGCGTGGGGGAGCGGCTCGATGAGCGCGAGCGCAACGCCACGCAGGCCGTCGTCCTCCGGCAGTTCAAGACGGGCGTGAGCCGGCTCGAGCCGTCGCAGATCGCGAACATGGTGATCGCGTACGAGCCCGTGTGGGCGATCGGGACCGGGCGCACCGCGCGTCCGGAAGACGCGACCGCCGTGCACACGGCCATCCGCCGGTCGTTGCGCGAGATGATCGGCCCCAAGGCGGCGGAGGTCCCGATTCTGTACGGCGGCAGCGTCAACGCCGAGAACGCGGCGGAGCTCCTCGCGGCCCCCGAGATCGACGGGCTCCTCGTCGGCGGGGCGAGCCTCGACCCGGAGACGTGGGTGCGCATCGTCCGGGCTTGACCCGATCGCGTAACATGCGTACGTTTCGACGCTTAGGTCACGTCCAACCACCGGATCACGATGTACACCCTGATTCTCGTTCTGCTCGTCATCGATAGCCTCGTCCTGATCGGCGCCGTGCTGCTTCAGGCGGGGAAGGGGGGCGGGCTGGCCGCCACGTTCGGCGGCGCGGCGTCATCGACGGACTCGTTCGTCGGCACCCGTCAGGCCGCCACCTTGCTGACCAAGGCGAGCTGGTGGACGGGCGGGATCTTCATCGCGCTCGCGTTCCTCCTGCAGCTCATGGGGCAGCGGTCGAGCGTGCCGAAGTCGGTGCTCGACCAGACGCTGACGCAGCCGCCGGCTCAGACGGCCCCGGCGCCGTCGTCGCAATCGCCGGTTCCGCTGGAGCCCGCGACTCCCGCGCAGCAGGCGCCCGCCCAGAAGGCGCCCGCGCAACAGCCCCCCACCAC
>JADGGM010000735.1 GCA_019689955.1 Gemmatimonadaceae bacterium | reverse complement strand
GGCGGTGGGGGCGGGGCGGCTCCATCTCGTTGCCGTGGCTCCCGGCGCGCGCGGCCAGGGGGTCGGGAGCGCGCTCGTGGCACACGCCGCGCGAGCGCTTCGCGAGCGTGGCGCCCGCTTCCTCCTCGCCGAAGTCCCCGACGACCCCCACGTCCTCGGCGACTACTGGGCGCTGCTCGTTGCGTGCGGGTTCTTCGAGGAGTCGCGCGTGGCCGACTTCTACCGCGACGGCATCGCGCTCGCCTTCCTGCGCCGCGCGCTCACCCCCTGAGCGCAGGGCGGTGCGGCGGAGCGGGGAGAGCCGCTTCGCTCTCCCCGGGCGCGCTCAGTGCGACGTGCCCGACGTGTCGTGTGCTGATTTGGTCTGCGACGACGCGCTGTCGCTGTCGGCCGGCGGCCGGATACGGCCCTTGTTCTCCCCGCCGACCTGCGACGAGTCGGCGCGCTCGCTCTTCACCGCGCTCGTGTCGGCGCGCGTGCTGCTCGTATCGGAGTGCATCCGGTACGTCTCGCTGCGGACCCGGCTCGTGTCGCTGCTGTCGCTGCGCATCGTGCTCGAGTCGCTCCCGGCCGTGCTCGTGTCGCTGCTCGCCGGCGCGGCCGTGGTGTCGGGGGCCGTGAAGCCGAGATTCAGCGCCTGGAGCACGTCGTTCAGGTTGTTCCCCGTGATGTTCCGCTGCTCGCGGAGGCACGCGATCCCCTGACGCGTCTTGGGACCCATCAGACCATCGACCGGGCCCGCATGACATCCGGCGTTGTTCAGCGCCTGCTGGAGCTGCTTCACCTGCTCGGTGCTCAGCCCCGCGTTCCCCCGCGGCGGCGTGTAGAGCCCTCCGGTCGACGTCTCGTACGTCAGATTGCCGCGCTGGAGCGCCGTGGTGTCGTCGCGCGCCGTGTCGCGGTGCATCCGGGTGGTGTCATGCATCATGCTCGTGTCGCGCATCATGGTCGTGTCATGCATCGTCGTGTCACGCATCCGGGTGCGGCTCGTGTCGCGCTGCATGGCGCCCGTGTCGCTCCGCATGGTCGTATCGGTCGTATCGCGACCCATGGTACTGGTGTCGGTACTGGTGTCGCTCTGGGTCGTGGTATCGCGTACGGTATCGGGCACTGTGCCATGGATCACATCGCGCGCAGCGACGGTGCGAGGTCCCGAGCCGTTCGCCCAAGCGAGCGCCGGTACTGCAGCCACCGCGGCCACCGCAATGAGCTTGTTACGCATATCGTCCTCCTCAATTCCACTGAATCCGGTCGGTAACAGCGGCCGATCGGCGATCGGCCGACCCCGTATGGGGCGCAATCTCCAGACCGTGGCGGCGGAAGGGTGCGGGCTCAAGGGGGGGAGGGGGGCCGACGGGTCAGAAAAACGAACGGG
>JADGGM010000734.1 GCA_019689955.1 Gemmatimonadaceae bacterium | reverse complement strand
CCTCGTAGAGCTGCTCGCGGGCAAGCCCCGGCCACCGGCCGTGGACCTTGTGTCCCTGAACATGGCCACCGATCACGAACAGCGCCCCGGCGTGGCCGTGATCCGTCCCGCCATTCCCGTTCTGCCGCGCCATGCGCCCGAACTCCGACATCGTGAGGATCACGACGTCGTCCATCCGGTCCCCTAGGTCCTGCACGAGCGCCGCGATCGATTGCGCGAAGTCCGAGAGACGCGCGGCGAGCTGCCCGGTGACGCTCCCCTGGTTCACGTGCGTGTCCCACCCCCCCACGTCGGCGAAGGCGATCTCCAGCCCCACGTCGCTCTTGATGAGCTGGGCGATCTGCCGCAGGCGCTGCCCGAACTGGGAGCGGGGATACACCGCGCCGTGCTCGGGGGCGTACTGCGCGGGGTTCGCCGCGCGCAGCATCTTCACTGCCTCGAACGTCTCGGTGCCGGTCCCGTGAATCAGGTCGGCGCTCCCGGTGCGGTACAACGCTTCCAGGCGCTGAACGTCGGTTCCCGTCGCGCGGATCGAGAAGTCCTGCACGCTCGACATGGCGATGGTCGGCGCCGGGCCCTCGAGGATGCGCGGTGTCTGCTGCGACATGGCCACCGCCCGGAACGGTGACGACCGCACCGCGCACTCCTCGCACGTTCCCTGCGCGGCGAGATAGCGGTTGAGCCATCCGTCGGGGGTCCCTTTTCGGTCAGGGGTCCCCGTCTCCATATAGTCCTGCGCATCGAAGTGCGAGCGCGTGTTGCTCGGCGATCCCACGGCGTGCACCGGCGCCAGGAGGCCGCGGTCCCACAGGGCCTTGAACGGCTCCAGCGCGGGGTGGAGGCCGAAGAAGCCGTCGAGATCGATGGCGCCGGGGCGGCCGCCGCTCACCCCGTCCGGTCCCGCGACGAGGCGCGAGGGGCGCGGGATGGCGATGCTCGGGCGGAGGCGGTAGTACTCCTCCTCGCCGTGCGGGACCACGATGTTGAGCGCGTCCGCCGCGCCGCGCTGGAAGAGGCAGATCAGTACCTTCCCCTTCCGCGGGCTCGGGAGTCCCTGCGCGAACACGGCGCGCCGGAGGAACGAGGGGCTGAGCCCCATGGTCACGAGCGCCAGAGCGCCCGACTTCACGAAGACGCGACGTTGCATGGCTCGGTAGACGGGCTAGAGAAATGGTAAGGGCGGAGGCGCGGGCGTACGTTCATGGCCGCGGGTCACCGGCGCTGGAACTCGGGAGCCCCGATGGCGAGGCCGAGCGTCTGCGCTATCCCCGCGAGCCGCGCGGGGCGGGAGAGCGGGTCGCGCCGCGCGCGCCGCGGAGAGCGGCGGGGCGCGTCGGGGGACATGATGGCGGCGTCGTCGGCCGCGCTATCCCCCAC
>JADGGM010000040.1 GCA_019689955.1 Gemmatimonadaceae bacterium | reverse complement strand
GCGGGGAAGACTTGTGATATTTGGGACACTGACGCGGGGTGGAGCAGCCTGGTAGCTCGTCGGGCTCATAACCCGAAGGTCGCGGGTTCAAATCCCGCCCCCGCTACTTCGAGAGAAAATTCATAAGCGGTTGATCTACGCAGTGTCGACAGGGCACCCTCAGCGGGTGCCCTGTTTGCGTTTAGGCCCCGCATTGCACTCTTGTTGGTTGGACTTTCTCGGCGGAATCTCGCACGCGCGCGTCGAGCTCGTCCAGCACGTCGAATGCCGCACTGTTTTAACATTTGCTGTTGGATTGTCTAACAGCAAATGTTAAGTCATCCACCATGGAGATCCTGCCCAGGGCGGCCGCCTCCTTGCTCGCCCGGGCGCTCGGCACCATGCGGGTCGTGGTCGTGACGGGGCCGCGCCAGGCCGGGAAGAGCACGTTCGCCGAGCATCACCCGGGGCTGGCCGACTATCCCTACCTCTCCCTGGACGATCCTGCGACCCTCCGCCGTGCCCGGGAGAATCCGGCGGCGTTCGTCCGGAGCGAGCGCCGCATGACGATCGACGAGGTCCAGCGCGAGCCCGACTTGATCCTCGCCGTCAAATCGATCGTCGACCGGCAGCGTCCCGCGGTCCGCGGACAGTTCGTCCTCACCGGCGCGGCCAACTTGCTCATGATGAAACGGGTCGGGGACTCGCTCGCCGGGCGGGCGTACTACCTCCGCCTGTGGCCCATGACACGGCGCGAGCAGCTCGGGCTCGGGAGCACCGGAACGTGGAGCCGATTCTTCGAGGAGGACGTGCCTCGGTGGCTCGACCTCGTGCGCGCCGATACGGCCCCGCGCGCGTCGTGGCAGGCCCAGAGCGCCCGCGGCGGGTTCCCGGAGGTCACCGTCGAGCCAGATCGCTCTCGTTCGCTCTCCGCGCCGGAGCGGGCGTTGTGGTTCGACGGCTACATCACGACATACCTCGAGCGCGACCTCCGCGATCTCGCCGCCGTGGCCGACCTCGCCGACTTCCAGCGCGTGATGCAGGCGGCCGCTCTGCGCATCGGAAATTTGCTGAACCAGAGTGAGATCGGGCGCGACGTGAGGCTGCCGGCGATGACGGTGCATCGCTACCTCAATCTGCTCGAGACCTCCTATCAGATCATTCGGCTCTCGCCGTACGCGGCGAACCGCGCCAAGCGCCTCATCAAGACCCCCAAGCTGTACTGGAACGACCCTGGGTTGGCGCTCCACCTCGGCCATGCCGGCACCGCCGCCGAGCCGACCGGCGCGCACTTCGAGAACCTGGTGCTCTGTGACCTGGTCGCGTGGCGTGATGCGCAGGTGCCGCGCGCCGACATCACGTACTGGCGGACCGCAACCGGCCACGAGGTCGATTTCGTCGTCGAGCACCAGCGCGAGCTGCTCGGCATCGAAGTGAAGGCGGGAGCGCAGCCCGGCCAGCGCGACATCCGGGGGCTCCGCGCATTTCTGGACGACCACCCGCGGCGGGCGCGCGGCGGGATCGTGCTCCACGGGGGCGAGGAGAGCTATTGGCTGGACGAGACGATCCTCGCAGTACCCTGGTGGAAGGTCATGTGACGCGCAGGGTCGACCCATCTCCGGCGCCATCTCGCGGCAGACGCGCGCGGCGCCGTCGCAACGCGGGACATCTGTGCGCGGCGGCGTGCAGTTGTCAACGGGGGCACGCGGCGAAGCGCCCGCATCCGGCGAAGACGGATGACGCCCCACCTCCCGCGGCTATCGCGCTCCGTTCCGCACCGGCCGCCGCGCGTAGCACTCGAGCATGTTCCCCCAGAACGGGAACGATCGCTTCACCCCCGCGAGCCGGAGCAGGAAGCTGCACACGTCGTGCACCGGCCGCGCGTACGGCGTCTCCCGGTACGGGAACTCGAAGCGCACCACCTCCATGCCGAGATTCTCGAGGATCATCCGGAGGATCCGATCCGAGACCTGCATGAAGTTCCGCGGCGGATCGATCGCCGGGAGCTCCTGGAAGAGCCGGTAGCACACGCCACCGATGTTCGGCGTGGCGAGGAACACCATGTAGCCCCCCGGGCGCAGCCAGCGGATGCCCCGCTTGATCGCGACCATCGGCTCGTCGATGTGGTGGATCGTCCCGCGGAAGATCACGAGATCGAACGACTCGTCCGGCTCGCGAAACGGGTTCGTGTCGATACCGCGCGCCTGAAGCACGTGCAGCGCGAGCGGCGCGACCTCGATGCCGTATCGCTGCCACCGCGCATGATCGAACAGCTCGAGGAAGTCGCCGAGCCCGCAGCCGACGTCCACGACGCGCCCGGAGTCGACGTAGCGGGTGATCCGCTGGAGCTCCTGCCGGTACATGGCCTGCCGCTGGCGAAAGGCGAGGCTTGGGCGTTCGGCGAGATAGTCGGCGAAGAACTGCTCATCGTACAGACCAGCGTAGTCGATGTCGCCGACCGATGAAGGGGAGGACAACTCGGGAAGGGATGCCATACGACGACTCCACCGCGATACGACTCCACCACACCACCCCAAGCAACCCCGCGTTACGGAGGCAAACCTCGCGCCGCCGAGTGCCGGTGACGCTGGACGCCAGCACGAGCTGGCTCGCCGTCTGCACCGCGAATCGCCGGACGCCGAAGACGCGACGCGCCCGATGCGCTGCGGTCAGCCTGGACAACGGCGGCTGCGACTGAACAAGTACACTGACGGACAACGGCGGCCGGTGGACAACGGCGGCCGAACGAGTGCACTATTGGTGGCCTGAACGGTACGACGATGATCCGGCTCGTCGCCCCCATCCATCGGAGGAACGCTCAGATGCCTGCCCCGTCATCGCCGCGCCGAGGGCGCCGCGCGGCGGTTCTCCTACTTACCTTCGCGATGACACTCTCGGCCTCGACCTTCGCTCGGCGCGGCGACGCGAACGCGGCGGTGCCTGGGCGCACGGAGCCCGGCGCTTCTCGCGTGGCGGGGCACACCGCGAGCGACACGCTCTGGCGCGCGAACGTGCGCGCGTTCGCGGACGCGCACCTCCAGCACACGGCGTGGGGCCCCGCCCACGGGCGACGCGACTACGAGGTGACGCTGGCCCTGGCGCGCGCGGAGGGGATCGCCGTGGATGACGACGCGCTCTACGCCGCCGGGTACCTGCACGACATGGGCGGCCTGCCGCCGTACGCGCAGCCCGGCGTCGACCACGGCGAGCGCGGCGCGCAGGTGGTCGATTCCGTGCTCCGTGCGATCGGGTTCCCCATGGAGAAGGCGGCGCTCGCGAAGGACATCATCGTCCATCACGTGTACTACCGCCCACCGGGGACTTCGCCCGAGGCGATCCTGTTCCGCGATGCGGACATCCTGGACTTCCTCGGTGCGATCGACGTCGCACGGATCGTCTCCCTCACCATGCGGGAGTCGTGGGCGCCGGACCTGCCGCACGCGATCGCGGTGGTCGAACGGAACATGCGCGAGATGCCGGGGCGGCTCCAGACGGCGGCGGCCAAGCGGGAGGCGGAGCGGCGCGTGCGGGAGATGCAGGCCTTCCTCGACGCGCTCTGCGCCGAGACGGACTCGCTGCGATCGCTCTGATCGCGGAAGGGAGGGCGGGGCCGCTCAGGCCGGTGCGCGGGGCGTGCCCCGTCCCGCTCGCCGAGCTCGCACTTGCCTTCTGAGAGTCCGAAGCGGGCGCACGCGCCGCTCGGCGGCGAGGAACACGCGCCGCGCGAGCCGTGTCGGCGCCGAGGCCCACCGGAGGTGCCAGTACTCGACGCGCTTCGGCGAGAACGACTCCTTGAACTCACAGATGCTCGGCGTGCCCGTTCCGCCGAAATCGTAGATCGCGGCACCGGCATCTGCGGCCGTCCGGATCGCGTGCCAGTGCATGAGGTAGCTCGTGGGGAGCATGCGATAGGCCGTGCGCGACGCGCCGCTCACGTAGTGCATCTCGCGGTCGTCCTGCACGAAGATCCCCGCCGAGATCGTCTCCCCCTTGTAGCGCACCGACCAGACGCGGACGATCCCCGCGGGGATGAGTCGCTCGAACAGCGCGCGAAAGAAGCGCTCCGGGTGCCACACGGTCGCCTCGCGTCGGCCGAAGGTCTCCAGCACCATGGCGTAGTAGTCGCCGGCGTCGCCGGCGAAGGGGGAGACCTCGAGGCCGAGCTGCTGCGACTTGCGGATCTGGCGGCGCGCGCGTGGCCGGAGCGCGGTCCAGAGCGCGTCCTCCCCCGGTGAGAGATCGATCTGATAGCTCCCCGGCCGTCCCGCCTCCCACCCCGCGTCCGGAACCGTACTCGCCGCGGGGCCGCGCAGCGCGAACTCGGTGTAGCTGACTCGCCAGTGACGTCGCGCGAACGCGTTCGCGTGCTCGACGAGCTCGCGACGCAGCTCGGGGCGTCGAAGATCGAGGCACCCGATCGGGCCAAGGTACGACGTCATCGTGCCCCGGAGCGGAGAGCCGAACAGGCGAAACGGCCCGCGTTGCGTGAGGAACCCGGGGACGACGGCGATCAGATCTCCTGCACGCTCGATCCCGATCGGTGCGAGATCGAAGTGCAGCGCTGCGGCGAGCGCCTCGAGCCACGCGGGCTGATAGAAGGGGGCACGGCCGACGAGCTCATCGCGATGGCGGGCGAACCAGGCGCGGTACTGCGGCCAAGGGAGCGCGAAGCACTCGAAGGGATCGTGGCTCATACGCTTGCTGTCTCCACGCACGTGCACGCCGTGAGGGGATCGGCGGACTCTCTCGCATCGATGTGTGATGCGACCGCCGCAATGATGGCGCTGCGATGTGCGGACTGCCATGGGCGGTCCGCACCATCCAGGGCATCGGCATCAGCTCGCCGCGCCCGGAGCGACCACAGCTAATCATCGCCGAGCACGGCCTGGCGCGCGTGCCGCGTTCCACGCAAGGGATCGCCGAGCTGAACGCGCTCATGGCGTCGCGTCCCGACAAACGACGAACCCTCGCGAGAGGTCGCTAATGCGCCTCCCGCGAGGGTTCGTTTCCGCTGGCGATCGTCAACGCTTGGTTCGACACCGTGCTCGACGCACGATCGCGTCGGCGATCTTTCCCTTGTCGGACGGGCCCGACTCAGGTGTCCCAGCATGTTGGGACTTTGGCTGTGTCCAGCGACCTCACAGTCCGTGCAACAGGTCGAACATCCGTTGCACTGCCTTCCAACGGCGTCCCGCGAGAAGGCCTCATCCACGAGCAATTTCCCGTCTCGTGAATGCAGGCCTAAACTGCCGCGAGGGGGAGAACGAGGCAATAGGGCAATACCTGACATCGCGCGGCGCGGGCACGCAGCGGCGGAGTCGGCGTTCACCCCACGCGCCCCCCGGGGAAGCACCGATAGCGGTGCGGCAGAGGGCGTGCACATTGCAGCGAACGGCCGTGGCGGAGCCGCGACGCGCGGTGCGCGGACGGTCGCCGCCCGGGGGAGCGACGAGGTGCACGATGCTGAAGCTGCGCGACATCATGACCCGTGACCTGCTCACCTTCACGCCCGAGACGACGGTGCGTGATGCCATGGAGATGTTGGCGGTGCGCCACGTGAGCGGTGCTCCGGTCGTCGTGAAAGGCGCCGTCGTCGGGGTCGTGTCGACGACCGATCTGCTCCAACTGATCGGAGCGCTCCCGATCGCGCCGGAAGACGCGCGGCCGGCGCCCGAGGAGGAAGAGCCTGAAGGAGCGGCCGAGCTGCCTCGCGCGGAACGCGAAGCCGTGTTCGCCGACCTCCCGGGGTGGGAGGGCGGCACGCCGGGCTCGTACTACCGCGAGGAGTGGACGGAGTTGCCGCCGGAGGCGAGCGAGGTGCTCGCGTCTCCCGCGGGTCCGGAGTGGGCAGCGCTCGACGAGCACACGGTGGCTGAGGCGATGAACACGAGCCTGATCGCCCTGGGGTCCGACGCAGACGTCACGGAGGCTGCCAAGCTCATGGAGCGCTTCGGCATTCATCGCGTGCTCGTCATGGATGGCGGGCGCCTCGTGGGGCTCGTGAGCGCGCTCGACGTGGCCAAGGCGGTGGCGGACCATCGCATCACAGCGCAGCGATACGTCTTTCCACGGCGTGGCCGACACGACGAGCGAGAAGACACCGAGACGGACACATCACTGTGAGGAGCCGATGCTGACGCTTCGCGAGATCATGACGCGCGATGTGGTGACGATCCCGCCGGAGCTGAGCGTGCGCGCAGCCATGGACGTGCTGGCCACGCACCACATCAGCGGCGCGCCGGTGGTGGTGGGCGACGACGTCGTCGGCGTCGTCTCGGCGACGGATCTGCTCGATCTCGCCCGCTCGCTCCCCGGCGTGCCCACCGCGCGCCCGGTCCAGGAGGAGCCCGGGGCGTGGGAGCCGGCGGAGGAGGAGATGGAAGGAGACGAGCCGCCGTCCGCGTACTTCACGGAGATGTGGCCCGATGCAGGTGCGGAGCTGGAGGAGCGTTTCGCCGAGACCAGGACGCCGGAGTGGGATCCGCTCGAGGAGCACGTCGTCTCCGAAGTGATGAGCCGTCGCGTGTGCTCGCTCCCGCCGAGCGCCACGGTCACCGCTGCCGCGGACGCCATGCGGCGGCTCGGCATTCACCGCGTCCTCGTGACGCAGGCCGGGCGGCTCCTCGGCGTCGTCACGGCCCACGACGTCGCGAAGGCGGTGGCCGAAGGGCGCGCGGTGGAGCGGCGACTGCACTTCGACGCGAGCGACCGCTTCGACGAGCGCGGGTGGCAGTAGCGGCCGCCGACCGCGCCGGGCCGGTGGTCGCCCGACTGGCATACGTCGCGCGCGCACACACACTCGAACAGCGAGACTACCAGCGACCAGGAGGGATACCATGGCCGACATCACGCGCTCCACCTCGAGCATGCGCCCGGCAAGCCGCGCGTCGACCGATGTCCTTCCGGAGTCGGAGCTCGCGGGCCCGGTCCTGCTGGCCGCCGAGCCGGAGGGGGCGGCGGAGGCGCCGCTGACCACCGCGCGGCTGCTCGCGGAGCGGTTGGGGCAGCCGCTGCACGTGGTCACGGTGCTGGAGCCGCAGCCGATCTACCGCACCGCGCCGGAGGTAGCCTTCATGATCCCCACCTTCGGCGCCGAGCGCGACGCAGCGTACGAGGCGGCCGTGCGCCGCTCGCTCGCGCAGCTCGCCGAGGAGGGCGGTCCGGGGACGATTCACCTCCCGCATGGGCACCCCGCGCGCGAGATCGTTCGGACCGCGAGCGCGATCGGTGCCAGCGTCATCGTCATGGGCGCCGCGCCGCATCGCCGGGGACAGCACTTCGTCTCCGGCGTGCGGGCCGCACAGGTGTTGCGGCGCGCCCCGTGTGCCGTGCTGTCGGTGGCGCCTGGCGTCACCGGGCTCCCACGGCGCATCGTCGCAGCCATCGATTTCAGCCCCGACAGCCTGCACGCCGCGCACCTCGCGCTGCGGCTGGCGGACGAGCACGCGGTGATCACCCTCGTACACGTCCTCCCCGAGTTTCGGATCCAGCAGGAGCTCCAGGTTGCGTCCGGGACGATCCTCGGCGACGTGGCCGCGCTGCTCGACCGCGTTCGGGAGGGCCTCCTGCCTCACGCGCCCGCGGCCGTCGAGATCGAAACGCGCGTGGCGCAGGGCTCCGCAGCGTCCGAAGTGCTGGCCATCGCCGACGCGCTGAACGCCGACCTCGTCGCCGTCGGCACCCACGGGCCCGGGCGCGTCGAGCGGTACATCGTCGGGAGCGTCGCGGCGCACGTCCTCCATCGGAGCGCGTGCAGCGTGCTCGCGACCCCGCGGCCGGGGGCGCTCGAGCGCATGGAGCTCGAGCTCTGGATGTCCGGGACCGCGGTGACGACGGATCCCGCGCAATGGCCGGCGGTGCTCGACGCATTCAGCCGGCGCAACGCCGGCCGCCTCGTGACGGTCGAGATCGACGACCCGAAGTTGGGCGCGCAGGTGGAGGCGACCGGGTACGCGTTGCGCGGCGTGACGTACGATCCGCACGACCGCGTGGTCGAGATCATGCTGAGCGAAGCGGCGGAGGGGAACGCACACATGACGCACGGGATCACGGGCGTCACGGCGGTGGGGATCGCGGCCACCGCGGAGGGGGACGATCGCGTGCTCGAGGTACGGCACGGGCGCGGGCACACGCTCGTGTTGTTCGACGACTGAGGGGGACGCGGGCGGCGATCGCGTGCATCACGGCTCGCGCGCCGCCACCACCGACTCGCACGAATCCGCGCAGCGGCGGCACGCCTCGGCGCAGGCGCGCATCACGTCGTCGCCCACGAACTGATCGCAGTCCTCGGCGCACCGCTGACAGATGGCCGCGCACGCGGCGCAGATGCGCGCGTGCTCGTCGGAGCCGCGGAGCATGAAGTCGGCGGCCGTCTGGCAGATGTTCGCGCAGTCGAGGAGGAGCGTGATGTGCGCCTCCTGCGCGTGGTGCCCGCCCTGCTCCAGGCAGTAGGGGATCGTCGACAGGCAGATCTCGTGGCAGTGCACGCACTCGTCGATGCAGTGGCGCACGCCGGGGTCGATCAGATTCATCGCGGTCCGAGCCATGGCGGCCTCCTCGTGTCGGGTTGCGCGACGTTCAGGTGCACGACGCGCGCCGCAAGCGCGGGGCGCGTCCGTGCGCTCACCAGGGATCGCGCTCGCGAGCCGCGCGCTGGGGCGCCAGGTAGTGCGCGAACCAGCGCGTGGCCCGCCGCGCGACCTCCTCGAGCGCGCCGGGCTCCTCGAACAGGTGCGTCGCGCCCGGAACGATGGCGAGCTCCGCGTGTCCGCGGAGGCGTGGGAGCGCCTCGCGGTTCAGCTCGATCACCGGCGCGTCGTTGCCGCCGACGATGAGGAGGGTCGGGCACGCCACGCGATCGAGCGCATCGCCGGCGAGGTCCGGCCGCCCGCCGCGCGAGACGATGGCGCGCACGACCCCGGGGCGCTGCGCCGCGGCGACCAGCGCCGCGGCCGCGCCGGTGCTGGCCCCGAAGTAGCCGACCCCCAGGGGCCAGAGCCCGGGCTCGCGGATCACCCAATCGGTCGCCGCGCCGAGCCGCTCGGCGAGGAAGGGGATGTCGAAGCGCAGGCGCCCCGTGCGGAGGTCGGCCTGCTCCTCGCTGGGCGTGAGCAAATCGAAGAGCAGCGTGGCGAGGTGCGCGCGCTGCAGCTCGCCGGCGACGTAGCGGTTGCGCGGGCTCAGCCGGCTGCTCCCGCTCCCGTGCGCGAACACGATCAACCCCTGTGCGCGGGGCGGGGTCGTGAGATCGCCGGTGAGGGTGACGCCGTCGATCGGGATGTGGACGAGGCGCGCGTCGACGGTAGGCGTGGTCGGGGTGTCCTCCAAGCGGTGTGCCGCCCCGCGCCCGGCGGGGCGGGTCGCTCAGCGCTCTCGGTCGCGGCGCGACCGGACCTCGGGCTCCTGCGCTACGTCGAGCGGCGCGACACTCTCCCCGGAGCGGCGCGGCCCCGGCCGATCCGTGGCGCTCACCTTGGCGCGGTGCACCACGGGGGGGATCGCCGTGAGCAGGCGATAGCGGTCGGGGACGATGCGTACCGCGCAGGCGTCTCCCCCCTCGAGCATCGCGCGCGGGACATCGCCCTCGTACACGTAGATGCCGTTGCCGTACGCGCGGTCGCACCAGAGCGGCGTCCCTTCGTGCATCGGGTTCGTCACTGCCGCGTCGCCCCCGGCGACGAGCACGACGTTCACGTCCGCGGGCGTGAGCGCGCCAAGGTGAACCGATGCACGCACCGTTGTCAGCGCCTCGCGCCCTCCCGTCGTCTCGGGGCGCGTCTCGATAGTGGCGACGTGCACCCTCGGCCACTCGCTGCGGATCCAGTCGAGCCACTCCATCCCTCCCGGCGGAGCCTTGCCTGATGAACGTTCCGTCGACGCGGAAGAGCTCTGCTCGCGGGTCATCATGGAGATCTCCGGGGGCGGGTGATCGGTGCCGGACCGGCGCGGCGCGCGCCGTCGCCGCGAAGGCCGCGAACGCCTCGTGCCCGGCGGGCGCGAACGCGGCGGAGGCGGTTTCCGGATCGGCGCCCGCACAATGTGTTCCCGGCGCGCGCCGCGCGACCATCGCATCGGCCATCTCGGCGTTCACGCTCGACCATGATGCTCGTGCGCGGCACGGACGGTGCGCTCAACCGGGCTCGCTCCCGTAATGGTGACGCACTCAGCGGCGAGGGCGCTGCCCCGGCCCGATGTTCCGCGAATGCGCGCCCAGTATGCGCAGCGCGACCACTCACCCCAATCAGGCGATGCCGGACGTCTGGTCGGGATTTCGATGGAGGCGCCCACGTCAGCGGCGCGTCACCAGTGATCTCCCGATAGACAGCCGCCCGTCGATCCGCCACGTTGCGGAGCGTCGGCGCATGGGGGAGGTGTGCATGTCGACCAACTGGATGCTGTTCACCAGGACCGCGAACCCCGCGCTCGCCGCCGGCGTCGCCGCGGCGCTCGGGCGCCCGCTCGGCGCGTGCGCGATCGAGCGGTTCCCCGATGGCGAGGTGTCCGTGGAGCTCGGCGAGTCGGTGCGCGGGCGCGACGTGTTCCTCCTGCAGCCCACGTCGCCCCCCGTCGACGAGCACCTGGTCGAGCTCCTGGTGGTCGCCGACGCCTGCCGCCGCGCGGACGCGCAACGGATCACCGCGATCGTCCCGTACTTCGGCTACGCCCGGTCGGACAAGCGCGAGCGGCGCCGCACCCCCGTGACCGCGCGCCCCATCGCCGACCTCATGCAGTCCGCCGGGATCGACAACGTGGTCACGATCGACGCACACACGCCGCAGCTCGAGGGGTTCTTCCGGATCCCGATCGACGACCTGTCGGCGGTCCCGCTCCTCTGCGACGTCCTCCGCCCCCGCATCGCCGACGAC
>JADGGM010000039.1 GCA_019689955.1 Gemmatimonadaceae bacterium | reverse complement strand
GTACACCACGCTCCACCCGACCGCCACCGCCGCGCCGCGCCCCTCCGCGGACTAAGGCTCCCCCCCTCGTTGCGCGACAGTTAGTAGGACGCGAGCCCCGCACGCGACTCCGCCGCGCGGGAACGCCCACCGCGCGCTCGCTCGCGGCCGCGACTCCACCCAGAACGAGGCTCCATGCCGATCCGTCCGTTGTCTCGCGCCGTCGCCGCCGCGGGGTTCGCGGTGAGCGCAGCGATCTCGCCGGCCGCGGCGGCGTCGCCGCGGTTCACGATCACCTTCTCGGCCGCGGCGCACCCGGGCCCCATCACCGGGCGCCTGATCCTCATCATTGCCAAGTCGAACACCCCTGAACCCCGCCTCGCCGTCTCCCCCACCGGGCCGGCGATCTTCGGCATCGACCTCGATCAGCTCCGGCCGGGGGAGACGGCGATCATCGACGACAAGGCCGCGAGCTCGCCGATGGCGCTCTCCGAGCTGCCGCCGGGCGACTACTACGTGCAGGCCGTGATCAACGTGTACGAGCAGGTGCACCGCGCCGACGGGCACACGCTCTGGGTCCACCTCAACGACGGCACCATCGAGCCGTGGAACGTCGCGGCCGGGAACCTCTACAGCGACGTGCAGCGCGTCCACGTGGGGGGGAACGGCACGGTGCGCCTCTCGATCACGCACGTGATCCCCAGGAAAGCCCCGCCCGCCGACACGAAGTGGGTGAAGCACGTGCGCATCCAGAGCGCGAAGCTCACGAGGTTCTGGGGACGCCCGATCTACATCAACGCGACCGTGCTCCTCCCCAAGGGGTACGACGAGCATCCGGACGTGCGCTATCCGAGCATCTACACGCTCGGCCACGTGGTCCCCTTCTCCTTCACCACCGACTCCACGAGCGTGCGCGGCGTGGGGACCATCGACCCCGCGCGCGGGCTGGAGACGGGGTACGACTTCTACAAATCGTGGATCTCGGACGGGTTCCCGCGCGTCATCGCGATCACGTTCGAGCAGCAGACACCGTACTTCCCCGACTCGTACTCGGTCAACTCGGCCAACAACGGGCCGTACGGCGACGCGATCGTCGAGGAGGTGATCCCATATCTCGAGCAGCGCTTCCGGATCATCGGCAAGCCGTACGCGCGCATCCTGGAAGGCGCGTCCACGAGCGGGTGGCAGACGCTGGCGCTCCAGCTCTACCATCCCGACTTCTTCGGCGGCGCGTGGGTGCTGCAGCCCGACCCGATCGACTTCCGGCGCTACCAGCTCACGGACATCTACGCGGACTCGAACGCGTTCACCATGCCTGCGGGGCCGTTCACGACGATCGAGCGGCCGTTCCGCCGCACGGTGGAGGGGCAAGTGGTGTGGACGATGCGGCAGCTCAGCCGCTTCGAGGCCGTGCTCGGCTCACACGGTCGCTCGGGGTACCAGCTCGAGGCGTGGGAGGCGGTGTACGGCCCGACGGACAAGGACGGCTACCCGGCCGCGCTGTGGGACAAGCACACGGGCACGATCGACCACGCGGTGGCCGACTACATGCGCAACCACGGGTTCGACCTGCGCGTCTACGCCGAGCGGAACTGGGCGACGCTCGGGCCCAAGCTGCGGGGGAAGCTGCACGTCTTCTGCGGCGACATGGACGACTTCTACCTCAACCTCGCCGTCTACAAGTTCCAGGAATTTCTCCAGAGCACGACGAGCCCGCGGTCGGACGCGACGTTCACCTTCGGCCGCCCGATGAAGGGGCACGGCTGGCACGCGTGGACGTGGGCCGAGATGGTGCGGAGCATGGCGACGTACATGCAGGAGCGCGCGCCGGCGGGGGAGAACACGAGCGACTGGATGTACTGAACCGGACATACCGCGCGCGACTGGGGACGGCCTGGAGCAGGTCGTCCCCCGTCGGCATCGCTCGTCGCGTCTACTCCACCGCGCGGAAGGCGGCGCAGGCGTTGTGCCCGCCGAAGCCGAACACGTTGCTGAGTGCCGTGCGCACCGGGCGTGTGACGGGGGCGTTCAGCGCGTAGGCGAGATCGCACTCCGGATCGGGGGTGGTGACGTTGATCGTCGGGGGGACGACGCCGTGCACGATGGAGAGCACGGTGAGGATCGCCTCGACGGCGCCGGACGCGGCGAGGAGGTGGCCGGTCATGCTCTTGGTGGACGTCGCGGTGAGCCGGTCCGCGTGCTCGCCGAAGACGCGGCGCACGGCGCGGCTCTCGATCGCGTCGCCGATCGGCGTGGAGGTGCCGTGCATGTTGATCGAGTCGACCTCGTCCGGCGCGATCCCGCCCTGGCGCAGGGCGCGCTCCATGGCGAGGACGGCGCCGTCGCCATCAGGGTGCGGCGCGGTCATGTGATACGCGTCGGCCGACGTGCCGACGCTCAGCACCTCGGCGTAGATGCGCGCCCCGCGGCGCACGGCGTGCTCGAGCGACTCGAGGACGAGCGCGCCGGCCCCTTCGCCGAGCACGAAGCCGTCGCGCGTCGCATCGAAGGGACGGCTCGCGGTCTCGGGAGAGTCGTTGCGCGTGGAGAGCGCCTTCGCCGCCGCGAACCCGCCGATCCCGAGCTCGCACACCGCGGCCTCGGCGCCGCCGGCCACGATCACGTCGGCCTCGTCATTCCGGATCGCGGAGAGCGCGTCGGCGATGCAATGGTTCCCGGTCGCGCACGCGGAGACGACGCTGTGGTTGGGGCCGCGGAAGCCGTACTGCATGGCGATCATCCCCGAGCCCATGTCGGGGAGCATCATCGGGATGAAGAACGGGGAGAGCTTGCGCGGGCCCCCAGCCTGGTACGCGAGCGCCTGCTGCTGGAAGGTGTTGATCCCGCCGATCCCGCTCCCGAACACCACCCCCACGCGGTCGCGCGCCGACTGGGGCATCGCGGCCGGGTCGAGCCCCGCATCGCGGATCGCCTCCGCGGCGGCGACGAGGGCGTACTGCAGGACCGGGTCGAGGCGGTTGGCGAGCTTCTTGTCGAGGTGGGCGTGCGGGTCGAACCCCTTCACCTCGCACGCGAAGCGTGTGGAGAAGGCCGAGGCGTCGAAGCGTGTGATGCACGCGGCGCCGCTGGTGCCGCGGAGCGCGTTCTCCCAGAGCGCGGGGACGGAGTTGCCGATCGGCGTGAGGGCGCCCATGCCGGTCACGACGACGCGGCGGTGGGTGGATGTCGAGGGGGGCGTCACAGGTCGAAGACTCCTTGCGTGGCGCGCGCATCGCGCGATGCGCTGCGTGGTGATCGTGGCGCGTGCTACAAGCTATGAGCGCCGCGAGGGGCGGACAAGTCGAGCCCGCGCCCTCGGGCGCCGCTCGCGCTCGCCCCTCCGTCGGGAAGTGTGCGGCGCGCGGCGGATGCGGAACGGATCGTGCGCCATCCATGACAGTCCATCGTCACGTGCACTCGGATGGACGTCATCAGGAGGCTGGTCATGCAGGCAGTCGTCTTCCACGGCGTCGGGGACATTCGGCTCGACGAGGTGCCCGAGCCGAAGCTCGTCGAGCCCACCGACGCGATCGTGCGCGTCACCACGAGCGCGATCTGCGGCACCGATCTGCACTTCGTGCGCGGGACCGTGCCGGGGATGAAGGAAGGAACGATCCTCGGCCACGAGGCGGTCGGGGTGGTGGAGGCGGTGGGGAAGCAGGTGCGGAACCTCGTCCCCGGGGACCGCGTGGTGATCCCGTCAACGATCGCGTGCGGGTATTGCGCGTATTGCCGAGCCGGGTACTTCGCGCAGTGCGACAACGCGAACCCCAACGGGAAGCGCGCGGGCACCGCGTTCTTCGGCGGCCCCAGGGACGCGGGGGCGATCGACGGGTTGCAAGCCGAGTACGCGCGCGTCCCCTTCGCCAACGTCGGGCTCGTGAAGCTCCCCGAGCAAGTGACCGACGACCAGGCGATCTTCCTCTCCGACATCTTCCCGACCGCGTACTTCGCGACCGACCTCGCGGAGATCGAGCCTGGGAACACGGTCGCCGTGTTCGGGTGCGGGCCCGTGGGGCAGTTCGTGGTCGCGAGCGCGGCGCTGCGTCGGGCCGGGCGCGTGCTCGCCGTCGATTGCATCCCCTCGCGCCTCGACCTCGCGCGGGCGCAGGGGGCGGAGGTGATCAACTTCGAGGAAGAGGACCCCGTGGAGGCGATCCTGGAGCTCACCGGCGGGATCGGCGTGGATCGTGCAATCGACGCGGTCGGGGTCGACGCCGTGCGCCCGCACACCGGGCCCGCGGCCAAGCACGCGACCGAGCAGGCGACGGAGTTCGACCGCGAGCTGCACCTGGTCGCCCCCGAGACGCACCCGCACGGAGCGAACTGGCATCCGGGGGATGCGCCGACGCAGGTGCTGCGTTGGGCCACGGAGGCGCTGGCGAAGGCGGGGACGCTCGGAATCGTCGGCGTGTACCCGCCGACGTTGGACGCGTTTCCGCTCGGGGTGGCGATGAACAAGAATCTCGCGGTGAACATGGGGAACTGCCATCATCGGAAGTACATCCCGCTCCTGCTCGACCTCGTGGAGAGCGGGGCGGTGCATCCGGAGAAGGTGCTGACGGAGCAGGAGCCCATCACGAACGCGATCGAGGCGTACCGAGCGTTCGATCAGCGGCGGCCGTGGTGGATCAAGGTGGAGCTGCAGGCGCAGCTCGCGGGGGCGCACTAGCCCGAGGCAAACCGCCACCAGGAGGAGACATGCCAACCAAGCGCGCGAGGCGGAAGCCCAGTGGTCGGAAATACAGCAGAGGGGCGAGCCGGAACGTCGAGCAGGCGATGCGGCGGGAGAAGCGCGGCACGCTGCGGCGCGGGAAGTACGGGCACGGCGGCCGGGTAACGAGCCCCAAGCAGGCGATCGCGATCGGGCTCTCCGAGGCGCGAGAGAAGGGGGAGAAGGTGCCGCCGGCGCCGCGGTCGCGTGCGCCGTCCAAGCGGGGGTCGTCGCGCCGCGGGGCGTCGACACGGAGCTCCGCTCGGCGGTCGTCCGGCTCGCGGTCGTCGCGCGGACGGTCGTCGACGTCGCGGTCGCCATCGGCGCGCTCGTCGCGGTCCCGGTCCTCGTCGTCACGTGGCTCGTCGTCGCGGGGCTCGCGGAAGCCGGCGTCGCGCAGGAAGTAGTCGTACCGACATCAGAGGAGAAACAGGAGGCGTCGCGCGCGACGGAGATCGCGTGCGGCGCCTCCATTCGTTGGCACCTACCGCCGCGACGCCGCCCCTCGCTCCCTGCCACCGGTACACCGGGCGCACGCTCCTCGTCCCGGGCCCTATCTTCTTCAGCCGTCGGCGCTGCGAGTTTTGGGGGTTCCCCACTCCCCCACGTGTCGCAGATGTACCGGCGTCGCACCGCGCCGGCCTGCCTGATGTCCTCCGCTCCGTAGCGCCAGCTCGCTTCTCCGCATCCACTCGAGAGGGGTCCACGAGTGACGGCAGTGCCTGATGGGGGCTCCTTCGCTGAGCGACCAGATCCCGACGATCGGCTGCACCTCGACGTGCGCCCCGGGCCCGGTCACGTCCCGGCCGCCCCGTCGTCGTACGGCTCCGACGCGCCGCCCGTTCGCCGCGTCGACGCCATCCCCCCGCGCCCGGTGACCATCGACGACCGCGCGCTCCTCGCCCAGCTCCGTGCTGGTGAGGAGGGCGCCTTCGCGGTGCTCTTCGCGCGCTACTACGACAAGCTCTGCGCCTGGGCGACCATGTACCTCGGCTCCGGCGCCGAAGCCGAGGAGGTCGTCGAGGACGTCTTCGTCCGCGTGTGGGAGATGCGCGAGCAGCTCGACATCCGGACCAGCCTCAAAGCCTACCTCTACACCGCCACCCGCAACCACGCCCTCAATCACGTCCGGCGCGACACCACCTACCGCCGCTACCTCGACGACGCGTGGCAGGCGGGCACGGCGCCCGGCATGAGCGAAGCGGAGACCGATCTCGAGATGGAAGCGCAGCTCTCCGACCTCGCGCGCGCCATCGACGACGCCATCGCGCAGCTTCCCGAGCGGTGCCGGCAGATCTTCCTCCTGCATCGCCAGCACGGGCTCACGTACGCCGAGATCGCCGCCGCGATGGAGATCGCGCCGAAGACCGTCGAGAACCAGCTCGGCCGCGCGCTCAAGCTGCTGCGCGCGCGGCTCGCCACGTTCATGGAGCACTAGCCGCGCTGCGCGGCTTTGGGGGAGGGGTCACGAGCCGCGTGTCTCAGGCGCAGAGTGACCATCACGAATCATGAGTGACGACTTCGACTGGCCGCAGCTGGCCCGCTATCTCTCCGGGATGTGCACCGCGGACGAGGCGCGCGCCATGGACGCGTGGCTCGCCGAGCGCCCCGCGCGCCAGCGCGAGCTCGCGCTGCTGCGCGAGGCGTGGCACCGCGGCGAGCAGCTCCCGATCCCCCGCCACGCCAACGCCGCCCTCGCGCGCGTCCTCGCGCGTCGCGGGATGCCGCGCACCGCATCACACCAGGAATCGGCCGCATCGCTCGCGCCTCTGCGCCCCGCCGCGCCGCGCTTCGCCCCGTGGGGGAGCGATGCGCGCGCGCGCTGGCACCGCGCTGCGCTCCCCGTGGCCGCGGCGATCGTGCTCGGCGTCATCGCCATCACCTGGGGCCGTCACGCGATCGTCAGCGGCGGAACGACCGCGGCCGAGTCGCTGCCCGCGCACGTGTACGCCACGCAACGCGCGCAGCGCGCCGTCGTACGGCTCGCCGACGGCACGCAGGTCACGCTCGGGCCCGCGAGCTGGCTGTCCATCCCCGCGGCCTTCGGGCGCGAGACGCGCACCGTGGAGCTCGAGGGCGAAGGGTACTTCGACGTGGTCCACGACGCGCGGCACCCCTTCCGCGTCGTCGCCGGCACGACCACCACCGAAGACGTCGGCACCGCGTTCATGGTCCGCGACTACGCCGCCGACACCGCCACCACCGTCGTCGTTGCCGAAGGGCGCGTGATGCTGCGGGCGCGGCGCGCCGGCGCCGGCGGCGATTCCGCCTCACGCGCCGTCGCGCTGAGCGCGGGGCAGCTCGCGCGCGTCGGCCCCTCCGGCGGCGTCACCGTGCTCTCGGACGTCGACCTCGCGCAGCACCTCGCCTGGCTCCGCGGGCGTCTCGTCTACCACGGCGCGCCGCTCGCCGCGGTCCGGCAGGACCTCGAGCGGTGGTACGATGTCCGGATCGATTGGAGCGACTCGACGCTGGCCGGCGTCCCCGTCACCGCTTCGTTCGACGATGTCCCGGTCGATGACGTTCTCCGCGCCCTCGGCCGCCTCCTCGATGCCCACGTCACCCGCCACGGCGCCACCGTGCGCCTCATCCCCAACGCGCGCACTCCCTGAGCGTGCCGCGCCATCGTCCGCCGATCGGAGGGCAGGAATGACGCGCAACCGAGTCCTCGTGTGCGGCGCCGCCGCCGCGCTCGTGCTCGCCACCGTCCCCGCAGCAGCCGCGCAGACGCACGACGCCCCGGCACCACGGTCGTCGTCAGCAACGATCCAGACGGTGGCCCCGACGGCGCGGGGGAAGCCCACGCCTCCGCTCGAGCGCACCGTGTCGATCACCCTCGTCGACGTGCGCCTCGATTCGGCGCTCGACGCCATCGCCCGGCACGCCGGGGTCGAGCTCCAGTACACCGCGCGCGTGGTCCCCGTGACACGGCGCGTCACGCTCCGCGGCGACGGGATCACCGTCCGGGAGGCGCTGGAGACCGTGCTGCGCGGCACCGGCGTGGCGCCGGAGGTCTCGCCGACCGGCGCCGTGATGCTCGTGCGGCGGTCGGGGAGCCTCGCCGACGGCGAGATCGTCGGCCGCGTGACTGATTCGTCGACCGCCGAACCGCTCGAAGGGGCCGTGGTCACCGTGCGGGGGACCGGCCTTCGCGCCGTGACGAGCCGCGACGGCTACTACGTGCTGCGCCCCGTGCCCGCGGGCGCGCAGACGATCGTCGCGCGGCACCTGGGCTACATGCTCGCCACGCAGCAGGTCACGGTGCCCGACGGCGGCCAGCTCCGCGTGGACTTCGCCCTCCGGATGGGGATGACGCGGCTCCAGGACGTGGTCACCACCGCCACCGGCCCCAAGCGGCGCTACGAGCTCGGGAACGACATCACGCTCATCGCCGCCGATTCCATCACCGCGACCGAGCCGGTGCGGAGCGTGACCGACCTGCTGGAGACGCGCGTCCCCGGGCTCGTGGTGATGCACTCCTCGGGCGCGCCCGGCGACCCGTCGCGGCTCCGGCTCCGCGGCGCGAGCAGCATCCTCCGGAGCAACGATCCCATCGTCGTCGTCGACGGCGTCCGGATCTACTCCGACCAATCCTCGTCGCGGTCGGACAACCTCGCCGCGACGAACTTCACGACGCCCTCGCCCATCGATCAGATCGACCCGTCGAGCATCGAGACGATCGAGGTCATCAAGGGGCCGTCCGCGGCGACGCTCTACGGGCAGGACGCGGCCAACGGCGTCATCGTGATCACCACCAAGAAGGGGCGCCCCGGCCCGCCGCAGTGGAGCTTCAGCATCGATCGCGGCCGCACGACCATGCCGGGGAGCTATCCGGTCGGATACTTCGGGTGGGGGCACAACCTGTCGAACAACGCCCCGGCCTTCTGCGCGCTCCGCGATCCGACGTGCATGCAGGACAGCCTCGTGCGCTTCCAGCTCCTCAACACGCCGGACCTCACGGTCCTCGGCCATGGAGAGCGCACCGCCTTCACCGCTTCGGTGATGGGCGGCACGCCGGCGCTCACGTACTCCGTGACCGGTGGGCTGTCCGACGAGCTCGGGATCATCCGGATGCCGGACGTGGAGGTGACGCGATACACGAACGTGCGCGGCGTCGCGCCGCCGAGCTGGATGCGGCGCCCGCAGCGCTACACGCGGTGGAACGCGTCGAGCATGATCACGGCCCGCATCGGCGCCTCGGCCGACGTCGCGCTCAACACGATGCTCCAGCGCGGCACCCAGCGGCGCTCCTCGCTCGAGCAGCAGCTCGATCAGCTCATGGGGACGTACTACGATCGGTCGACCGGGCAGTACTACGTGGCCAACACCGGCGGGAGCTTCGACCCGAGCACCCAGCTCCTCTCCAACTACTTCACCCGCGTGGAGGACGTGGCCACCACGTTCACCACCGGGGTCAACGCCACCTGGCGCCCGCTGTCGTGGCTCTCGGCGAGCTCGGATGCCGGCCTCCAGCTCCTGAGCCGCGATGACGAAGCGCTGACGCCCACCGGCGTCCCGGCGAGCTTCCCCGGCGACACGATCGGGAAGATCGGCGTCGGCCGCGGGCAGTCGCTCGTGCGCACGGTCAACGCTCGGATGACGGCGACCGCGCCCCTGCCGCACGGCTTCCGCTTCCAGACCGCGGTGGGCGCCAACTACACGAGCACCAGCACGCACGACTTCTCGGCCACCGCGAGCGGGCTCTCCCCGGGGAGCAGCTCCATCGGCACCGCCACGCAGTTCGACCGCCCGAGCGAGTCCGCGTCCGACGTCACGAGCTTCGGCTGGTACGTGGAGCCCACCATCTCGCACAAACGCGTCTGGCTCTCCACGGGGCTCCGGCTCGACGGCGGGAGCACCTTCGGCACCCACGTGACGCTCCCCGCCTTCCCGAAGCTCAGTTTCTCGTACCTCGTCTCGGACGAGCCGTTCTTCCCCTTCAAGAACATCATCAACACCCTCCGTCTCCGCGTCGCCTACGGACAGGCCGGCACCTGGCCCGGGCCCGCGGACCGGCTGCGCCTCTTCCAGCAGGTGAGCCAGTTCGTCGACTCGCAGCGGGTGAACACGCTCCAGCTCAAGAACGTCGGCAACACGGGGCTCAAGCCGGAGCGCTCGCGCGAGATCGAGGGCGGGTTCGACGCGGACCTCTTCGACGACCGCGTCTCCATCTCGTTCACCGGCTACCGCAAGATGCGCTACGACGCGCTCATGAGCGTGCAGCTCCCGCCGTCGGTGTACGGCACGGGCGCGTCGATCCTCAAGAACATCGGCGTGGTGCGAAACACGGGGCTCGAGCTCTCGCTCGACGTCCAGCCCGTGCGCACGGACCTCGTCGCGTTCAGCGCGCACCTCGATCTGAGCCGCAATCACAACCGGGTGATCTCGCTGGCGCAGGGGGTGAGCCGCTTCTGCACGAGCGCCGAGAACGGCTGCGTGGCGGCCGGCTACCCGCTCTACGGCGTGTGGACGAAACCGATCGTGGGCTACGCCGACGTGAACGGGAACGGCATCATCGATCCCGGCGAGGTCCAGGTCGGCGACTCGCTCGCGTACATGGGGGAGCAGGTGCCGAACTTCGAGGTGTCGGTGCACCCCTCGCTGAGTGTCTTCCGCGGCGCCGTCACGGTGAGCGCCGGCTTCCACTACGAGGACGGGCTCACGCAGACGAGCTACATGGCGAGCGCCAATCGGGTCTTCTCCGCGGCGCTCAACGATCCCACGGCACCCCTCGGCGCGCAGGCGGCGGCCGTGGCGATGCCCTTCACGAGCTACGGCGCCATCCAGACCGTCAACACCTTCCGCTTCAACAGTCTGGCCGTGGCCTTCAACGCGTCGCCCAGCCTCGCCCGCCGCTTCGGCGCGCGCTCGCTCTCCATCGCCGTGCAGGGCACGAATCTCGGGCTCTGGACCAACTACCGGGGGAAAGATCCGAACGTGAGCACGATCACCAAGGGCAACGGTGTGCTCGACCGGGGCGCGCTGCCCACGCCGCGCACGTGGCAGCTCCGCGTGAGCGCGGGCTACTGAGACCCTGCAGGAGGAGAGACGCTATGTGGACAGCGGCAGCGGTACGGCGGCTGGCGATCGGTGGCGGAGCGCTCCTCGCCCTGGGCGCGGCCGCCTGCTCCCCGGACCAGGTGGTCGGCAACGCCAAGCTCCCCCCCGACATC
>JADGGM010000038.1 GCA_019689955.1 Gemmatimonadaceae bacterium | reverse complement strand
GGACGAGCGGAGGGAGCACGGCCACACCATGAAGGTCCTGATCATCGGCGGCGGGGGGCGCGAGCACGCCCTCGCCTGGAAGCTGGCGCACGACGATCCCTCGCTCGAGCTGCTCGCCGCGCCGGGGAACCCGGGGATCGCGGAGCTCGGGCGGTGCGTGGCGGCCAAGGCATCGGACCTCGAGGGGCTCCTCGCGCTCGCGCGGAGCGAGCGGCCGGATCTCACGGTGGTCGGCCCGGAAGCGCCGCTGGCGGCGGGGATCGTCGACGCGTTCTGCGCCGCGGGGCTCCCGATCTTCGGCCCCACGGCGGCGGCGGCGCGCATCGAGGCATCGAAGAGCTTCGCCAAGTCGCTCATGGTGCGCGCCGGGGTCCCCACCGCCGCGGCCGAGCGCCACACCGATGCGGAGAGCGCCAAGCGCGCCGCGCGCTCACTCGGCGCGCCCGTGGTGGTGAAGGCGACGGGGCTCGCCGCCGGGAAGGGCGTGATCGTCGCGCAGACCATCGCCGAGGCGGACGACGCCATCGACGCCATGCTCGGCCGGCACGCCTTCGGCGAGGCCGGGGCGGAGATCCTGGTCGAGGAGTTCATGGCCGGGGAGGAGCTGTCGATCTTCGCCCTCACCGACGGCGTCTCCGTGCTCCCCATGCTCCCCGCCCAGGACCACAAGCGGCTCCTCGAGGGGGACCGCGGCCCCAACACCGGGGGGATGGGCGCCTACGCCCCCGTCTCGATCGGGACCCCGGCGCTCGTGGAGCAGGTGGTGGAGCGAATATTCCTCCCCACCCTCGCCGCGCTCGACGCGTGCCAGTCGCGCTTCCGCGGGCTCCTCTACGCGGGGCTCATGATCACCGGCGAGGGCCCGCGCGTGGTCGAGTTCAACTGCCGCTTCGGCGACCCGGAGACCGAGGCGCTCCTCCCGCTCCTGGAGAGCGACCTCCTCTCCCCCATGCTCGCCATCGCGCGCGGAGATCGCCTCCCGAGCGCGCCGCTCCGGTGGAGCGGCGGGCACGCGGTCACCACCGTCGTGGCCGCGGAAGGGTACCCCGAGTCGCCGCGCACCGGTGCGCCGATCACCCTCCCGAGCCCGGAGCCCGGGGTGCACATCTTCCACGCCGGCACCGCGCGCGACGCGAGCGGTGCGCTCGTGACCGCCGGCGGGCGCGTGCTGGCCGTGACGGCGGTTCGAGACACGCTGGCCGAGGCGCAGCGGGCGAGCGCACGCACCGCGGAGAACGTGCGCTTCGACGGACGGCACTACCGGGCCGACATCGGGTGGCGCGAGCTCGAGCGCGGTGCCGGAGCTCCCTGAGACCGAGACCATCGCCCGCGACCTCGACCGCGCGGTGTCGGGGGAGCGGATCGTCGGGGTGGCCGTCACGCGGGGGGACGTGCTGCGGGAGACGACCCCCGAGCAGCTCAGCGAGCGGCTCGTCGGCGCCACCATCACGCGGTGCTGGCGCCGCGCCAAGCTGGTGGTCATCGACCTCTCCACGGGGGACCGGCTGGTGGTCCAGCCCCGGTTCACCGGGGCGCTCCTGATCGACGACGGCGGCCTCCCGGCGCACGAGCGCCTCTACTCCACCCTCGCCCTCCAGCTCGGCGACGGGCGCGCCCTGCACTACCGCGACATCCGGCGCCTGGGCACCGTCGCGCTCATGGGTCCCGAGCGGTGGCGCGCGTACACGGCCACCTACGGCGTGGAGCCGCTTGACGCGGCGTTCACCCCGGAGCAATTATCGGTCGCTCTTCGGGGCTCCACGCAGGCGGTGAAGAAGTTGTTGATGGATCAGCGCCGGATCGCCGGCATCGGGAACATCTACGCGAACGAAGCGCTCTGGCGCGCAGGGATCGACCCGTCGCGCCCCGGGCGCTCCCTCCGGGCGGACGAGATCGCCGCCCTCCACACCGCGATCACCTCCGTGCTGCGCGAGGCGATCGCCGCCCGCGGCACGAGCTTTCGCGACTACCGCGACGCCTCGGGGGAGCGCGGGCGCTTTGCCGACTCGTTGGCCGCGTACGGGCGCGGGGGGCTCCCGTGCCCGCGCTGCGGCGCCCGTCTCGTCGCCACGGACGCGATCGACGGGCGCGCGACGGTGTTCTGCGCGCGCTGCCAGCGATGAGGCGCAAGGCCGCCGCCCTTCGCCCGCCCCCCACCTCGGAGGAGCAGCTCGCGCGGATGCGCGCGCACGTGCGCGCCTCGTGCGAGGATCGCCCCGGGATCTACCGCATGCACGCCGCCGACGGCGAGGTGGTGTACGTGGGAAAGTCCAAGCGCGTGCGCACGCGCCTCCTGAGCTACTTCCGGTGCGCGTACCCGGAGGAGAAGGGAGCGCGCATCCTGCGCGAGGCGGTGCGCATCGACTGGGAGTACGTGCCGAGCGAGTTCGCGGCGCTCCTCCTCGAGCTCCAGCTCATCAAGCGCTACCGCCCGCGCTTCAACGTCGCCATGAAGCGCGACGCGCGGCACTTCGCGTTCATCAAGATCACCCGCGGCCCGGCGCCCAAGCTCGTCGTCGTGCGCGGGGCGAGCGATGACAGCGCGGTCTACTACGGCCCGTTCCACGGGGCGCAGCGGGTGAGCGAGTCGGTGCGGGAGCTGAACGACGTGCTCGGCCTGCGCGACTGCACGCTCGACCGGCGAATGCACTTCGCCGACCAGCAGGAGCTCTTCCAGCTCACCCCGCGCACCCCCGGCTGCATCCGCTTCGAGGTACGGAAGTGCCTCGGCCCCTGCGTGGGCGGGTGCACGGAGCGGCAGTACGCCGAGCGGCTCGCGCTCGCGCGCGCCTTTCTCGACGGCGCCGACGACGGCCCCATCGAGGCGCTGCGGCGCGAGATGGAAGCGAGCAGCGAGCGGCTGGAGTTCGAGCGCGCGGCGGCGCTGCGCGACAAGCTGCGGCGGCTCGAGGACCTCAAGGAGCAGTTCCTGCGCTTCCGCTTCGGCGTGGAGACGCTGTCGTTCCGCTACACCGTCCCCGGGCACGACGGGGATGACCGCGTGTACCTCATCCGCCGCGGCCGCGTGCGCGCGGCCTTCCCCGCGCCGCGCACCGCGGCCGAACGCGCGGCGATCGACCGCGCGTCCGCCGAGGTGTTCGGGCGCGCGGAGCGCGAGACGGCGCAGGTGCCGACGCACGAGATCGACGAGCTGCTCCTCATCTCGTCGTGGTTCCGCCGCTTCCCCGAGGAGCTGGAGCGCACGGTGCCGGCGAGCGAGGGGACGCTGGGACGGATCTACATCATCCCCGAGCGGAACGCGCCCGCGGAGCGGATCGCGTAGGAGCGGCGCGGGGCGGTGAGCGCCCTCACGGATCGCGATCCACGCACCCCGTGTAGCTCGGGTTCGTCTCCTCGTGGCTCGGTACGAAGGTGACGTCGGAGCCGTACGACAGTGCGCCACCCTGGTAGGGGCCTGTCGGGAAGACGCGCTCCACACCTCGCCCATACTGCCGCACGAGGCGCCGCAGGTCGCCGTGGCGATGCCCGGTCGCGAAGAGCCAGAACGCGCGCTCGCGGAAGAGGAGATCGACGCGCGCGGCCGCGGTCCCCGGATCGCTGAGCGGCTTCAAGCCGGCGACGCCGCCCGAGCCGGCGTGCCACACCGTGTCGGTCACCGCCGGGTTGGTGTCGCTCGGCTGCGTGTCGAACGTGCCGTCGGTGCGCAGCGCGTTGAGCGTGGTGAGCCAGCTCGGATCGTCGGCGGCGAGCGCGGCCTCGGCGCGGATGAGCTGCGCCTCGACGCCGCTGGCGAGCACGATCGGCGCGCTCGGCGCGGAGTACGCGGTGAACGCGTACACGTCGCCGCCGCTCCGGCCGGCGCCGAGGTTCTGCGTGGGCACGCGCGGGTCGCGGGCACGCACGAAGTCGAGACCGTTCACCCCTTCGCCGTCGGCGACGGTCGCCGCCTTCTCCTCGCTCACGTACTCGTAGATCGCGTTGCGCTCCAGCGCGCTTGCGCCGTACGGGATCGCGAACCGGTAGCTCGCCGGCACGCCCGCCGTCGCGGCCGCAGCGGCGGCGACATCCCCGCTGTCGAGGAGTGCGCGGGCGCGGCCGATGCGAACGACGTACGCGATGCTGTCCGCGCCCGCGGCGTACGCCTCGGCCGAGTCGAAGTGCGCCAGCGCGAGCTGCAGCAGCGCGGAGCGCGTGAGCGTGGGGCCCGCGAGCGGCGTCCCGTTGCTCACGACGCCCACGGGCACGCCGGAGCACAGGTTCTCGCCGAAGAGCACCTCCACGTACCCGACGTACGCGAACAGCTCCCCGATCCGCCACGCCGGTGTCGGGTTGTAGCGCTGCAGGTCGCCGATCGCGATGAGCGCGTTCACGCGCGCCTTGCTGAGGCCGAGGAACGGATACCCGCCGTCCTGCAGCGCCGTCGCGTGGCGCCGGTCCGCGGTGAAGTTGCCGCCGTTGCGGTCCGTGAGCTCGTCGGCGAAGAGGCCGGTGAAGAACGCCTGCTCGGCGAAGCCGTTCGCGAACGTGGCGATCGCGCCGGCGCGCTCGACCAGCGCGCCGGACGGGTTGTGGAGCGAGCCGGGCTGCATGACGTCGGGCGCGTCGACGTCCGTGAGCGCGGAGCACGCGGTGAGGACGAACGCGGCGGCGAGCGCGAAGGCGCGCATACGGAAATGCGGGGTGATGGTCGTCATGGGAGCGTGCCGGTCAGAAGCCGAGGTTGAGGCGGAGGATCCAGGACCGCGCCGGCGGGATCCCCCCCTCGGGGGAGTAGGCGCCGTACTTGGGCACGCCCAGGTTCACGGTCTGCACCTCGGGATCCGTGTCGCGGAACCGGGTCCAGAGCAGGAGATTCCGCCCGGCGAGGACGAGCGTCGCGCGCTCGGCGTGGAGCCGGCGCAACACCGGGCGCGGGAGGTCGTACGAGACCGAGAGCTCGCGCAGCCTCGTGAACGCGCCGTCCTCGAAGTAGCCCCAGAAGCTGTACCCGAGCTCCTCGGTGTACGCCGCCGCCGCGAGCCGGTCCGCGAGCGGCGCGCCGGGGTCCACGACCGCGCGGCAGTAGCCGCTGAAGCACTGATCCGACCGCGTGCGGTTGGCCAGCGTGAGCCCGCCGCGGTGGTCGACCAACGCGCTCACGCGGAGCCGCTGCGCGAGGAGCCCGACAGTGGTCGTCGCGGTGATCTCCGTGGTGGGGTACGACGCGCCCGCGTACGCCCGCGTGCTCCCGATGGTGACCTCGGACGGCTCGACGACGCCGTTGCCATTCATGTCGGTCCACCCCGTGATCGGGAAGTCGAAGTAGCTGAACAGCGGATACCCGGGCACGATGCTCGGCGTCCCGAACTGCCCGTAGATGGGCTGGATCCCGGCGCCGAGGGTGAGGAGCTTGTTGTGGTTCACGGAGGCGCCGAGCCCGATGTCCCACGCGATCGCGGACCGGTCGAGCACGCGCGCCTGCACGGAGGCTTCGACCCCGTGGTTGCGCACCGCACCGATGTTCTCGGTCACCACGCCCCCGCCGAGCGACGCCGGCGCGGGGACGTCGACCAGCGCGTCGTGGCTCCGCTTGTCGTAGTACGTCGCCTCGAGCTGCACGCGCCCGCGGAGGAGCTCCGCGTCGAAGCCCAGCTCCAGCTCGCGCTGCCGCTCCGGCTTGAGGCGCGGGTTCCCCGTGCTCGCCAGCACCGCGCCCGTGGTCGGGACGCCGTCGGCGATCGCCGGGAACACCGTGTCGCGCGCGAGCGCCGCGGTGCTGCTCGGCTGCACCCCCGATTCGCCGTACGCCGCGCGCAAGCGGAGGGTCGAGATCCCCGGGACGCGCGGCCAGAACGGCGCCTCGGAGATCACCCACGACACGCTCGCCTTGGGGTAGAGCGCCGTTCGGAAGTCGTTCCCGAAGCTGCTCGCGCCATCGGCGCGGAGCGCGGCGGTCACGAAGAGCTGCTCATCGAACCCGAACGTCTCCTCCGCGTAGCTCCCCGCAACGACCGACTGCACCGTCGCCTCGGCGACCGAGGGGAACGCCCCGCCGCCCGCATCCTCGGAGCCCGGGGCGAGCCCGCGTGCCCGGGCGATGCTCAGGGCCATGTCGCGGCGGTTGTACTGCAGCCCGATCGAGCTGCGCGAGGAGATGCGCGGCGTGAGCGCGGCGCTCGCCACGGCCGAGGCGTCGAACGTGTAGAGCGTGACGTTCCTCCGCGTGGTGCCGCGGTACCCCGTGCCGTCGGAGAACGGCCCTCCTTCGCCCCTGCGCACGAGCGCATCGTACGACGTGCTCGAGTAGTCGAGCCCTCCGGTCGCGCGCGTCGTGAGCCACGACGTCGGGTGCCAGGTGGGGGTGGCGCCGGCGGTGAAGTGCGTGACCGACTCGTCGTGCCGCTGCTCGAACAGGTAGCCCGGGCGCGCGCCGAAGAGCCACCCGTCGTTCGCGTCGCGGTACCCGGGCCCGGCGACGCCGTACTGGATCGACCGGGAGAAGGGGATGCGGTCGCGCTGCGAGACCACGCTCGTGGAGAGGGCGAGGTCCCCCGATGCGCCGAGCGGTGTCGTGAGCGTGCTGCGCACGCTGACCTTGCGCAGCGCGTTGGGGTGCTGCTCCTCGTCGCGCACACCGAGCGCGCCGCGCTGCGCCGCGATGATCGCGCGGTCGGCGTTCGGCATCTTTAGGTACCCCGTCTCGTCCTCGAACACCCCCGAGACGAAATAGCGCGTCTCACCGCCGCCGGAGAGCTGGAGCCCGTAGCTCTCGCGGCTCCCCGTGCCGATCGGCGTCGTCTCCGCGTTCCGGATCGGGCTGAAGGTGGTGATGCTGTCGCGCACGCAGGCGAACTGCTGCAGCGTGCAGTTGACCGGGTTCGCCAGCATATCGTGTCCCCACGCGAAATAGCTCAGCGGGAACCGATTGCGGTCGTACGTGAGGAGCCCCTGCTCGGCGAACGCGGTCCAGCGTTGCCGCCCCGACGCGCCGCGTTTGGTCGTCACGAGGATCACGCCGTTCGCCGCGTCGGTGCCGTAGAGCGTCGCCGCGCTCGGACCGCGCACGATCTCGATCGACGCGATCTCCTCCGGGGTGAGATCGTTGAAGCGCCCCGAAGTCTGCCCGCCGAACGTGCCGTCCGGCGGCAAGTCGGCCGCGCTGTTCTCCACGCGCACGCCGTCGATGATGAGGAGCGGCTGGTTGGAGAGGGTGAAGCTGTTCTGGCCGCGCACGTTGATCTGCGGCGAGGCGCCCGTGAGCCCGCCGCTGGTGAAGACCTGCACCCCGGGCGCGCGGCCGTCGATGAGGCTCGACAGCGTGGTCGCCGGAGCGATCCCGACGAGCGAGTCGGCCTCGATGCGGACGATCGCGTTCCCCACCTCGCGCGTGCGCCGCCCCCCGGTCGCCGTGGTGACCACCGCGTCGAGCGCCACGGGCGCCGCGGTGAGCGCGAAGCCGGCCGTGACCTCCTCCCCCGGCCGCACGACGATCCGCTGCCGCATCACGCCGTACCCGATCCGCCGCGCGCGCACCGCGTACACTCCCGCGGGGACGTGCGCGATGCGATACGACCCGTCGCTCGCGCTCGTCGCACGCAGCGCCGTCCCCTCGACCACGATCACCGCCGCAGCGATCCCCCCGTGCGTCTCACTGTCCGTCACGCGCCCGACGATCGCGCCCTCGGCGATGCCCCGATCCGGATCGCGCGCTCCCGTCACACGCGTCGCTCCGCTCTGCGCGGCGAGCGCTCCCGCTCCACACAGCCACATCGCCAACAAGCACGCTCGGGCTACGGTCATCGACACGATCTCCACGCTGAAGGGGGGAAACAGTGGCACCGGGAGGGCAAACGTCACCGGAATCAACAGAGCGTCGCGCCTCGAAATACTCGCCACCCATTGCTCCACGCAAGAGCACGGCGCGATCTGAACGTGAGGTGTGCGCACCTGTGCCAGCCGCGTGACGTCCATGCGGCAGTACATGTTCGAGAATTGTTACGAGAATGTGTGAGATAGACGTCAGTGCGCAGCGCGATGGTTCATGACATCATGCGATGCGACGTCACGCGCGCGTCGAACCGTGCGAGCGCCGGGAGCGCGATGGGCGGGGCGCAGGGCGCGGCGCGCGCGCGCACGGGCTCTCGCGCTCGCGGCCGCGCACGACACGCTGCCCCGCGCACGGGCCGCGCGTGGCGGTGACGACGGTGCTCTGATGCTCGCCGTCGCCGCCATCGTAGTAGAGCACGACCCAGTCGCGCGTCTTGCCGAGCCGGTGCGCCTGGGCGGTGTTGGAGTAGAGCGCGGTGTAGTGGCGCCCGCCGCGGCGCGTGTGGAGGATGGGGAGCCACGCCTCTCCTTGTGGGTTGAAGCGACGCGGGGCGATGCGGCGAAGCTGACCCGCCGCGGCCTTCTCGCGGTACTCGCGGTCCACGTCGAGCAGCTCGTCGATCGGGGGCTCGTGGCTCGGCCGCGTGGGCGCCGGGGCGCGCACGCGGCCGCGGCGGCCGGCGCGCGCGTCGCGGATGCTGCGCACGCGCTTCGCGCCGAACCCGGGGATCGCCGCGAGGCGGCCGTCGTGCGCTGCGGTCTCGAGCTCCTCGAGCGTGCGCACGCCCAACTCTTCCTCCAATCGCTCGGCGAGCTTGGGACCCACCCCCGGGACCGTGGCGAGCACGGACACGGGGTGCGCTTCGCCGCGCAGGCGATCGAGCATCGGGAGGTGGCCGGTGAGGACGAGCGACCGGATCGCGCGCGCGATCACCGGCCCCACGCTCGGGATGCGATCGAGCCCGGCGAGCCCTTCGCGCTCGAAGATGTCGCGCACGGGCTCGTGGAGCGTGCGGATGGTCGCGGCGGCGCGGCGGTAGGCGTCCACGCGGAAGGGGTCCGCGTCCTGCCCGTGCAGCAGGTGCGCGATTTCCTCCAGGCGCGCGGCGATCTCGGCGTTCGTCATCGGGCAGCGACTCCTGCGTTCACTGGGCGGCGGGGGGGCCCGTGTCTCGCTCCCCGCGCGCTTCGCGCGGCTCACCCGCCGCCGAGACGTCCGGTGGCGCGAAGCGCAGGCGCGCGGCCACGCCGCCCGCCTCGGCGTCGAGGAGCGCGCCCCCCTCGCCGGAGACGACCTCGATCGCGGCGCGTTCGGCCACCGCGGCCCGCACGAGCGGCTCGGCATCGTCCGCTCGCTCCTCGAGGAACCGCGCCGTCACCAGGAGCTGCGACACCGCACCGGCGGCGAGCGCGGCGCGCGTGCGGTGGAGCCCCGCCGTCGCCCGCCCGTTCGCCGACGCGTGCTCGAGCACCCCCCGAACGGCGGCCACGTCCTCGCGCTCGCGGAGCACCGCGGCGCCCTCGGCCGCGCGCGCCGCGATCGTGGACGCGCGGCTCCGCGGGAGGAGCGTCGGGAGCGCGAGCGTGCGATGCGCCACCGTGTCCGGGAGCGCGCTCACGGCCTCCGTCACTGCCGTCGGCGTCCCACCCACGAGGAGCCACGCCCCCGGTCCGGCGAGCGCGGTCATCCGCTCGCTCAGCGTCCGCATCATCCGTGCGCGGCCGGCGCGATGGTCGCGCTCTCTCGCCTCCGCGCGTGTCCGGCCGCGCGTCCCCGAGTGATACCCGGGACGCGCCGGCCGCCCCATGTGCAACGCCGGCTCGACGTGCGGTTCGGCACGGATCGTCTCGAGCGCCTCGAGCGCGCCGTTCGTGTGGCGGTAGAGCCGGGCCGAGCGGCTGTCGACCACCGCGACGATCGCCGGACGCGTCTCCTCCAGCGCGCGGAACGCGGGCGCGAGGAGGATCCCCACCCCCCACCGCACGCAGAGCGGGATCGGCATCGGGAGCGCGTCGGAGTAGCGCACGCCGTCCGCGGTCGCGAGCACCATCCACCCCGGCGAGCGGATAGTGCCGGTGACAGGAGCCATCTCGGCGGTGACCGCCGCGGCCGCCTGGTCGAACGCCGTGCGCTCGCTGCGCGGCGCGTCGGTGAGCGACTCTTGCAGACGCTTCAGCTCCGTCTCGAGCGCCGTGCGCCACGCGCTGCGCTGCGCCGGATCGTCGGCGCGGCCGGGGAGATAGACCGTCAGCACGTGCGTCGCGCGCAGGGCATCCGCCAACGCCAGCAACCTCTCGCGTGTCAACATACCCAACCTCACTGCCTCGGGGTTCGCCGGCGGCGTGGCGCGGACGGCGTCGGCGACGCGCGCTCGTCGAACGCGCCGCTGCGGGTGAAGACCGGAGGGCGGGCGGCCAGGCGCCGCGCCGCCACCGCGCGCACGATGTCGTGCGTGGACACGATCCCCACCAGGCGCGCGCCGTCCATCACGAGCACGCGGTGTACCCCCGCGCGCGCCATGTACTCCGCCGCGGCCTCCACCGTGGCGCTCGGGGGGAGGCTGCAGACGCGGCGCGTCATCACCTCCGCCACGGTGTGCTCCACGAGCGGGTCCCATTCCGCGCTCGCTGCCTGCTGACACCGCGCCTCGAGCGCCGCGCCGGCATCGGACCAGAGCTCGCTGAAGAACGCCGACGGCACGCCCGCGCCGTCCTCCCACTCCGCCGCCGGCTCCGAGTCGCCGAGCTCGAGCGCGTCCGCGGGCTCCGCCGGGACCGCGGGGAGCTCGGCGGCGAAGTCGAGCAGGTCAGTCGTCGAGACGACGCCGACGACGCGGTCCCTCACCACGACCGGTGCGCCGCTGATGTGACGGCCGGCGAGCAACTCCATCGCGTCGCGCACGGTCGTCTCCGGCGTCACGGTCAGCACATCGGGGGTCATGATGTCGCTGAGCTTCAGCATGCGTGCCTCCGGGGCTCACCCGAGCTCGAGATTCCACGCTCATGGATAGCCCGGCCCGGCTGGGCACGTCACCGTCGCCCCCCTGACACCCTGTCGGGTAGACTCCGACCGTCCCGCCCGCCCCCGGGGCCGCCCGCCCGGCGCGCCCGCGGCGCGT
>JADGGM010000733.1 GCA_019689955.1 Gemmatimonadaceae bacterium | reverse complement strand
GCTCTGCGCCGCCCCCGCCGCGGCGCAGAGCGGCGCGCCCCAGCCGGCGACGCCGATCGACTGGGCCGCCCTGACCGACGAGACGGTGCACACGCTCGCCGACTACCTGAAGATCAACACCACGAACCCGCCGGGGAACGAGATGCAGGCGATCCAGTTCCTGCGGCGCATCCTCGAGCGCGAGGGGTTCGAGGTGCAGGTGCTCGATACCGCCGAGCTCGGACCTGGGCGCGGGAACCTCTACGCGCGCCTCCGGGGGAACGGCTCCAAGAAGGCGATCGCGCTCGTGCACCACATGGACGTGGTGCCGGCGACCCCGTCGTCGTGGAGCGTGGACCCGTTCGCGGGGACGATCAAGGACGGCTACGTGTGGGGCCGCGGCGCGCTCGACATGAAGGGGGAGGGGATCGTCCAGCTCATGGCGATGCTCGCGCTCAAGCGCAGCGGCGTCCCGCTCAACCGCGACATCGTCTTCATCGCCAACGCCGACGAGGAGCTGGGCTCCACGGGGGCGGAGGTGTTCACCCGCCGGCACGCGAACCTGCTGAAGGACGTGGAGTTCCTCCTGACGGAAGGGGGGGACAACCCGGTCGTGGATGGGAAGCTCGAGTACTTCGGCATCGGGGTCGCCGAGAAGCGGGCGTTCTGGCAGACGATCACGGTGCGGGGGGTCGCGTCGCACGGGTCGCGCCCGACCAAGGAGAACCCGGTGCCGAGGCTCGTGGCCGCACTCTACAAGCTCTCGCAGTACGAGACGCCGCTGCACGTGACGCCGGGGGTCGCGAAGTACTTCCGCGACATCTCCCGGAACTACACCGGCGAGCAACGCGCCTGGCTCGCCGACGTCGCGCACGCGCTCGCGAACCCGCGCGCGCGGGCGTGGATCACGAGCAACGTGTACTGGAACGCGACGCTGCGGAACACGATCTCGCTCACCGTGCTCCACGGGTCGAACAAGACGAACGTGATCCCCGCCGAGGCCTCGGCCGAGCTGGACATCCGTCTTCTCCCCGACGCGAACGCGTCGGCGTTCTACGCGACGCTACAGCGCATCGTGGGGGACACGGCGGTGCACTGGTCGCCGTTCACCGAGCCCAAGGAGGCGCTGGAGAGCCCGATCGACACGGACCTCTTCCGCGCGATCGAGCGGGCCGCGCACGAGCGCCATCCGGAGGCGCTCGTCACCACGCCGATGCTCACGGGGGCGACGGACCGTCCCTTCTATCGCCGGCTGGGGATCGTGACGTACGGCTTCGATCCGTTCCTGGTCGAGGCGAGCGAGACGCAGAAGGGCGTCCACGGGAGCGACGAGCGCGTGAGCGTGGAGAACGTCGGGTTCGGGGTGCGGTTCCTGTACGACGTGCTCCGCTACGCGCAGTAGCGCTCAGCCGCGCCGCGCCTCGGAGG
>JADGGM010000037.1 GCA_019689955.1 Gemmatimonadaceae bacterium | reverse complement strand
GAACCGCCCGCTCCCGAACCTCCGCTGAATACTTCGTTGCCTTTGACATGACTCCAACCTCTCAAGTGTTGGAGTCTCCGTCAAACCCGGGGCGATTCACTAGAGGCGCCTCGCGTGCTGGCTACTAGGCTCTGTGTGATAGGGGGGTGATGATGCGTTTGAGGAGGCGCCGTGCAATGGCGCAGTTTCAGGAGCGCGAGGTAATGCAGGGCGAGCTTTTTCGTACCGGGTCGCGATCCCGCGCGCTTCCTTGAGCCAGCCCACGCAGTTCTCAATGACGTAGCGTTGCCGATAGGCCGCTCGGTCGAACGTGGGCTTGCGACCGGCGTGGTGCGTCCGGCGCTCCCGCTGGTTCCGCCGCTCGGCGATCACCGCGCCAATATGCCGGCGCTTGAGCGAGGCACGCACGGTCGGCAAGCTGTACCCTTTATCCCCCGCCAGACGGCGCGGGCGGCGCCGAGGTCTTCCTCGGTGTGCTCGCCGAATCCGTACAGCATCAAGCACGGGCTCCACGTAGCGGCTCTCATGCGCTTGTCCCGCGCGGATCTCGGCTCCCAAGGGCAGCCCGCCGCCGTCGGTGAGGAGATGGATCGTCGTCGAGAACCCGCCGCGGCTGCGGCCGAGGGCGTGGTCGTCCGGCTCGCCCCGCGCTCGCCGCCCGTCCCGGGTTTTCCCCCGCGCCCGCGGCGACGCGATGCGCGCGGACATGCGTGCCGTCGATGCACCAGAGATCCCAGTCGAACTGGCCCGCGGCGTCGAGATCACGCCGGAGTACCTCGAGGAGACGATCCCAGAGGCCCTCTCGCGTCCAGCGGCGGAAGCGGGAGGCCACGGTCGACCAGGGGCCGTAGCGCTCCGGCAGGTCGCGCCAGGGACAGCCGGTCTGGAGCCGGAAGAGAATGCCATTGAGGATGAGTCGATGATCCGTGTAGTACGTCCCACAAGTTTCGAGCGGCGGCAGCAGCGGTGCCATGCGCCTCCACTCCGCGTCGCTCAGTTCGTGTCGGTGCGGCATGGTCAACCTCGGCGGCACTACCCCCAGCCGAGCGCCGCAACCGCCGCGCCACCCCTGTCACACAGAGCCTAGTGGTCCGAGTGGAAAGTTCGCTGACAGTAGCGGCGGACGGTGTCGAGGATCTGATCAGCCGTCTTGGTCCAGACGAACGGCTTCGCGTGCGCGTTGGTCTCGGCGATGTAGCGCCGCAGTGTCTGTTCGAGCGCGGAGGTGCTGCGGTGCACGCCGCGCGTCAGCTCGCGCCGCTGCAGGACCGAGAACCAGCCCTCGACCAGGTTCAGCCACGACGCGCTCGTCGGCGTGACGTGCACGTGGAACCGTGGCCGCTTGGCGAGCCAGCGCTGGATGAGCGGCGTCTTGTGGATCGACGAGTTGTCGAGGATCAGATGCACGTCCAGCGCGGCCGGCGTGTGCTGGTCGATGGCGTCGAGGAAGTGCCGGAACTCCGTGCTGCGATGCCGCCGATGGGTTTCGCCGATCACCGTGCCGGCCCGGACATCGAGCGCCGCGAAGAGATCGGTCGTGCCGTGCCGGACGTAGTCGTGCGTATGGCGCTCGAGCTGCCCGGGGTGCATCGGCACGACCGGCGCCGTCGGCGCTCGGGCCGGGATCTGCGTCTTCTCGTCCACCGCCAGCACGAGCGCCCGGTCGGGGGGATCGAGGTCGAGCCCCACGATGTCCCGCACCTGCTCGACGAACTGCGGATCCGTCGACAGCGTGAACGTCTCGGCCCGGTGCGGCTGGAGGGCGACGGCGCGCCAGATACGGCTCACGGCCGTCTGCGAGAGGCCGACCCGCGCGGCCATCCCGCGCGTACTCCAGTGCGGGCCGTCGGGCGGCGTGGTCTCGAGCGTCTGGCGCACGACCTCGTCAATCTGCGCGTCGGTGATCGTGCCCGGCGCTCCGACGCGCGGCTCGTCGAGCAGGCCCTCGAGGCGCTGGGTCGCGAAGCGGGCGCGCCACTTCCCGACGGTCTGCCGGGTGGTGTGCAGCTCGGCGGCGAGCGCGCCGTGCGAGGCCGTCGGCCGGTCGGCACAGGCGAGCACGATGCGAGCGCGCAGCGCGAGCGCCTGCGCCGTCTTCGGGCGGCGGGCGTAGCGCTCGAGCGCGGTGCGCTCCGCGGACGTGAGCGCGATCTCGGCGGGCTGCGGACCCTGGGCCATCGCTCCCTCCAGTAGGGGAGCCGACCCAGGTCCGCACCATTCACGCCGCTCTGTCAAACATCTTTCGACTCGGACCACTAGGCGATCCGGCCGACTCGCTCCGCGATCCCGCGCTCGCCATGGGTACGCTCCCGAACGGGCTGCGCTACTATCTGCGCGTCAACAAATCACCGGCGCGCCGCGTGGAGCTCCGGCTCGCCGTCAACGCCGGCTCCCTTCAGGAAGACGACGACCAGCAAGGCTTCGCCCACTTCCTCGAGCACATGGCCTTCAACGGCACCACGCACTTCCCGCACACCACGCTCATCGACTTCCTCGAAGAGAGCGGGATGCGCTTCGGCGCCGACTTAAACGCCTACACGAGCTACGACGAGACCGTGTACATGGTCACGTTGCCGAGCGACGAGCCTGCGATCCTCGGCAAGGGGCTGGATGCCCTCCAGGATTGGGCTGGTGGCGGGATCATGATCGATTCGAGCGAGGTCGTGGCCGAGCGCGGGGTGGTCATGGGCGAGTGGCGGCTGCGCGCACTCGTGGACACGGTGGTGCAGAACTACCGCGCCCACTACGACTCGCTCTGGTATGGAGACGCGCGCTACCGCGTGCGCGCCCCGATCGGGGACACGACGCTGTTGACCACCGCGCAGCCGGGACCCATCCGGCGCTTCTACCACGACTGGTACCGGCCGGACCTCATGGCCGTGGTGGTCGTGGGTGATTTCGACTGCGCGCAGACGCTCCGCGAGCTCACGCGCCGCTTTGGCGCGATCCCGAAGCGGGAAGCGCCGCGGCCGCGTGTGACGCCGTTGCTCCCCGCGGCGAGCGCGCCGGTGGTGGATGTGTACCGCGGGCCGGTGACGCCCTCGGTCGAAGTGCTCTGGCCCGCGTTGCCGCAGCCGGGCCCGGTACGCGCGGCGCTCACGCAGCAGCTGGTGCAGGAGTTCCTCTGGCGGCACCTCGAGGCGCGGCTCCTGGCGATCCGCCAGCAGCCCTCACGCCCCTTCATCACCGCGTCGACCGAGCGCCGGCGTCTGGTGCGGCCGTTGCCGTTGGTGGGGCTGCGGCTCATCACCTGGCCCGACAGCTTGGAGCGCGGGCTCGCCGCGGTGCTCATGGAGACCCAGCGCGTCGCCCAGCACGGGATCCCCGCGACCACGCTCGAGCGGGAGAAGGCGGCGCTCCTCCGCCAGCTCGAGGGCGCGGCCACGAGCGCGCTCGCGCGGCCCTCGAAGGCGTACGCCAACGAGTACGTCCAGCACTTCCTCACCGGGGAGGGCCTGCTCCTGAGCCCCACGCAGGAGCTCGCGCTCGCCCGCACGCTGCTGCCCACGATCACGCCGGAAGTCCTGGCGCACGCGGCGCGCACGCTGTGGGCCACGCGCGCCGGGCAGCGGATCCTGGTTCAACTGCCGCGCTTCAGCCACGTGCGGCCACCGACGCGGGAGACGGTCATCGCTCTGATTGACTCCATCGGGCATGCATCAATCTCACCCGAGCCGGAGCGCGCCGTGGCCGAGAGCCCGCTGCTCGATCGGCTCCCCACGCCGGGGCGGATCGTGCGGGAGCGGCAGCATAAGGTGGCAGGCGTCACCGAGTGGACGCTCTCCAACGGGGCCCGCGTGCTCTTCAAGCCCACCTCGAACAACCCCGACGAGGTCCTGCTCGAAGCGTGGAGCCCGGGCGGGTTCTCCCGCATGTCCGACTCGCTCTTCCTGACGCCCGGTCGTATGGTGGCCAAGCTCATGACCGAAGCGGCGGGGCTCGGGCAGCACGACCGCACCACGCTCAAGCAGCAGCTCGAGACCAGGGGCCTCAAGCGGTTCGCGGTCGACATCGGCTACGCCGACGAGGCGATCCACCTGGCCGGCTCGCCCACCGATGTGGAGACCGTGTTCCAGCTCCTCTATCGCCAGTTCACTGCCCCGACGCTCGATACGGCGGCGGTGCACAGTTGGGCGAGCCTGGCCAAGTATCAGGGCAACGGGGCGACGCTCCAGGATCAGATCGACCAGCTCTTCGCCCGCGGGGAGCCGCGGCTCTGGCCGGTCTCGACGCAGCTCGCCGAGCTGGTGCGGCCCGAGCAGGCATTGGCGGCGTACAAGGACCGGTTCGGGAACGCCGCGGACTTCACCTTCGTCCTCGTGGGGGCGCTCACACCCGCGCAGGCCCGGCCGCTGGTGGAGCGCTATGTGGCGAGCCTCCCCGCCACGGGCGCGCACGAGATGCCCAAGCCGCTCGACGTGAAGCCGTTCCTGCCCAAGGTGGACAACACCGACCGCGTGCTCGAGCTGCCGAAAGCCCAGACGGTGGTGGTCTTCGACGGGCCGTTCCCCGCCGAGCCCGCGGAATACCTGCGGGCGCACCAGGAGCTCGACCTCCTCCTCACGGTGCTCCAGGACCGCGTACGTACGCGGATTCGCGAGGAGCTCGCGGGGGACTATAGCCCGCTGGTCACGGGCTACACGTATCTCCTACCGGAAGCGGGGCAGTCGTCGGAGCGCTACCGCGTGCTGGGCGGGTTCATGGCAGCGCCGGAGCGGATGCGCGCGCTGTGGAAGGAGCTCACGGGGATCCTGGACTCCCTGCGGGCCCACGGTGCGCAGCCGGCCGAGCTCGTGCGGGCGGCGACGATCGCGCGGCGGCAGCACGAGACGGCGCTCCAGGAGAACGCGTACTGGCTCAAGGCGCTCAAGCTGTACAACCAGCTCGGCATCCCGCTCGACCAGATCGTCGCGCCGTACGGGACGGTGCCGATTACGCCGGAGGAGCTCAAGCTCGCCGCCCAGCGTTATCTTCCGAGCGACGTCTACATCCACGTGACCCGCATGCCCAAGGACTCCACGCTCTACACCCGAGTCGACACCACCACCCCTACTGCACCGCCCCGGCTGGCTCGGCGGCACTGAGAGCCACCGACAGCACGCTGAGCGCGCTTGGAAGGCAGCCGGCCTCGAGCGCGAGCAGGCTGTCGCGGAGTCGCACGCTCTTGCGGTTGCCCGTCTCCCATGCAACGATGAGCATCGTCGTCAGGGGGGGTGGGCCATGGCTCGTCGTACGTTTCGGATCGTCGCGGCGCTGCTCTTGGCCGCTGCGCCGACGTCGCTCGCCGCACAGCGTCCCCCGAGCGCGCCAACGTACTTCGCCACGGTGCTGACGCCCGTCGGCGCGCTGCCACCGCTCGCGATGCCCGCGCAGATCGGTGCACCGCGATTCGGTGCGGGGCTCGATCTCGCCTACGGCTATGGGAAGCTCTCCGCCGATCACCATCTCCCGGTGCACGCGGTCGGTGCTGAGGTGGAGCTCGCGCCGCTCGCCGGGATCGTGAGCCTGAGCGGAAGCGGTGCGTACCTGATCCCCGATTGCGGCGTCGCCGTGCATTGCGACCCGTTTCCCATGTTCGGCGCCAGCGCGGCGCTCCGGATCTCGCGATGGACGGTCACCGATCCGCTGACCCCGGGGGTCGTGACGCTGGCGCTCCACGCCGAGGCCGGGCTCGGGCTCCCGGACGGCGGTCGGGCGGAAGCGGCTGCGGCGGGTCCGTCGATCGCGTTCGTCGGCACGCACGGTACGAGCGGCAATCTCCGCGTCATCGCCTTCGTCACACCGCAGGCGGTCTGGGGACGTCTTCGCGTGAGCGATCCCACGAAGTTCGATCGGCAGTTCGGATCACCATTCGGGCTCGGCGATGCGACGTTCGAGAAGGACGGTGTCCGCTTCCTGATCGGTGGCGGGCTCGCGATCGTGAACACGCGCTCGGGGATCGGCTTGCACTTTGGTATTCAGCACGTGGCGGTCCACGGCGCCCGCCCCCGCGTCGGGGCCAGCGTGTCGTGGCGATCCTTGTGAGCGCGGGCCGGGCGGGGCCGGGCGGTTCGGCCCCCGCGGCCTGAGCGCCCCGGCGCCCCCTTGGCGACGCGGCGTCTCGTGCTAGGTTGTTCGGCACCATGCGAATCGTCTCCCTGGTGCCCGCCGGCACCGACATCGTGTGCGCCCTCGGCCTGGCGCGCGAGCTGGTGGGGGTATCGCACGAGTGCGACCTCCCCGCGGAGGGCACGCGGGCGCAGCGCCTGACCCGAAGCCTGGTCGACACCGGCGCCCGGTCGAGCGCCGAGATCCACGCCGCAGTCTCCGAGCGCGCGCCGGTCGTCTGCCTCGAGTGGCTCGACCCACCCTTCGCGGCCGGTCACCCCGACGCCGTGGACTGGCCGATCCCCACCAACGCCGTCGCACCGTACTCCGCGCGTGCCGACGACTGAGCCGCTGGCCACCGCACTGCTCCTCGCGCTCTTCGGGGCGCTGCTGGTCGTGAGCGTCTTGTTCAGCCGAGCGTCGGAGCGGTCCTCCATCCCCGTCGCGCTCATCTTCCTCCTCATCGGCATGCTCGCCGGCTCGGAGGGGATCGGCGGGATCGCGTTCGAGGACTACGCCTTCTCGTTCCGCCTCGGGACCGTCGCGCTCACGCTCATCCTCTTCGACGGCGGGATGAACACCCCCCTGGCCTCGATTCGCGAGGCGATCCGGCCCGCGGGGGTGCTGGCCACGCTCGGCGTCGTGGGGACGGCCGCCCTCGTCGGCGTCGGCGCGCGCGCGCTCGGCCTCGCGTGGCCGCTCGCCCTCCTCCTCGGCGCCATCGTCTCGTCGACCGATGCCGCCGCCGTCTTCGCCGTGCTGCGCGGGAGCGGCGTCCAGCTCAAACGGCGCGTCGGTACCACGCTCGAGGTGGAGTCCGGGATCAACGACCCCATGGCCGTCATCCTCACCACCGCGATGACGGAGCACGCGCTCACCGCCGGCGGGATCGAGCCGTGGCGGCTGGGGCTCGGCGTGGTAATGCAGCTCGTGGTCGGGGGCGTGCTCGGCGTGATCGCGGGGTGGCTCGGCCGGATGCTCCTCACGCGACTCGTCCTCCCCGCGGGCGGGCTCTACCCCGCGCTCACGCTCGGCCTCGCCTGCCTCGCGTTCGCCGTGCCGACGCTCCTGTACGGGAGCGGGTTCCTGGCCGTGTACGTGGCCGGGGTGGTGATCGGCAATGCGCAGTTCCCGTTCCGCAGCGGGCTCCTCCGCGTGCACGACGCGCTGGCGTGGCTCAGTCAGATCGTGATGTTCCTCGTGCTCGGGCTCCTCGTCTTCCCGTCGCGCCTGCGCGGGGTCGCGGGCACCGGCATCGCGCTCGCCCTCTTCCTCGCCGTCGTCGCGCGCCCGCTCGTCGTGGCGCTCTGCCTCGCGCCGTTTCGGGGGTACAACGTTCGCGAGGTGGGCTACATCGGCTGGGTCGGCCTGCGCGGTGCCGTCCCGATCGTGCTGGCGATCGCGCCGGTCCTGGCCGGCGTCCCGGGGGGGGAACGGGTCTTCGACATCGTCTTCTTCATCGTCGTCGTCAACGCGTTCGTCCCCGGAGCGACCGTGCCGTGGGTGACGCGCCGCCTCGGGCTGGAATCGCGTGATCCCCCGGCCCCCCCTGCGGTGCTCCAGGTCGAGAGCCTGGTGCCGCTCGAGGGAGAGCTGATCTCCTTTCACATCGACGAGGCGCTCGCCGTCTCCGGCGCGCGGCTGCGCGAGCTGGAGTTCCCCCCCGGGGCCGCGGTCGTGCTCATCGTGCGCGGGCGCGAGCTCCTCGCGCCCCGGGGGGACACGGAGCTCACCCCGGGGGACCACGTCTACGTCATCACGAAGGCCGAGGACCGAGGGTACATCCAACTCATCTTCGGCCGGCCGGAAGGCGAGTGAGCCACCTCGCGGCGCCAATATTGCCTCGCGAGATGGATCGGAGCGATGTTTGATCCGCCCGCGCATCGACCCCCCGCGCGTGCCGTCCGGTAGATGGACGCGCGCGGCGTCGCTGCCGCCCCCTGGACCACGTGGCCGATGCTCGGTCGAGGTGAAAATAGATGAAACGTTCCGCTCGCATCCTCACGATCGTCGCGACAGTGATCGCGGTCGTGCTCGTGCTGCTCGCCGTGCTCCCGCTCCTCTTCCGCGACCGGATCGCGCAGCGCGCGAAGACGGAGGTCAACCGGAACCTCGACGCGCGCGTCGAGTGGCACGACGTGGGGCTCTCCTTCTTCCGCCACTTCCCGAACCTCAGTCTCACGCTCGGCGATCTCACGGTCGTCGGCGTCGGACGCTTCGAGGGGGACACGCTCGCCGCCGTCCGCCACCTCCGCGTGGTCCTCGACCTCGCGAGCGTGCTGGGGAACGTGATGCGCGGCACGCCGCTCGTCGTGCACGCCGTCGAGCTCGACCAGCCGCGGCTGGCGCTCATCGCGCTCGAGGATGGGAGCGCCAACTGGGACATCACGAAGAAGACCCCCGCCGCCGCGCCGGCCCAGCCTTCCAAGCCGATCGCCGTGAGCCTGCGCCGCGTCGCCATCAACGATGCGACGATCGCGTTCGACAACCGCCGCGCCAAGGTGAAGGCGGTCCTGACCGGCTACAACCAGTCGCTCTCCGGTGATTTCAGCCAGAGCCGCGTCGCCATCCGGACCAACGCCGACGCCGACACCGCGACGGTGGTCTTCGCCGGGATCCCCTACCTCGACCGCGTGAAGCTCGGGCTCACGGCGAACGTGCAGGCTGATCTCGCCGGAAAGGCATACACCCTCGAGCGCACGCAGCTCCGCCTCAACGACCTGATGCTCGACGTCTCGGGCTCGGCCCGCTCCGTCGGCAAGCAGCTCGCCCTCGACCTCGCGCTCAAAGCCCCCACCACGAGCTTCCGCAGCATCCTCTCGCTCGTCCCCGCGGTCTACGCCCACGACTTCGACAAGGTGCAGACCTCGGGCACCATCGCGCTCGACGGGCGCGTGAAGGGGGAGTACGGCGACAGCACCTTCCCGTCGTTCGCGATCGAGACGAAGGTGAACGACGCGGCCTTCAAGTACGCCGACCTCCCGCTCCCCGCGCGGTCGATCTTCGTCGACCTCGCCCTTACCAACCCGGGCGGGAGCGCCGACAGCACCGTCGTCAAGCTCGACCGCTTTCATCTCGTGCTCGGCCGCAACCCGATCGACGCGCGCATGGTGCTCCGGACCCCCATTTCCGACCCCGACATCGATGCGCGCGTCGCCGGCACGATCGACCTCGCCGACGTCCCGCGCACGCTCAAGCTCGAGGGGATCGAGCAGCTCGCCGGCATCGTCACGGCCAACGCCGCCGTGCGGACGCGGATGTCGGCCGTGCAGAAGAAGCAGTACGGGAACGTCGCCGCGAGCGGCACCGTGGACGTCCGGGGCGTCACCGTGAAGGGGAAGGCGCTACCGCACCCGCTGGCGATCCAACAAGCCTCGCTCGCGCTCGCCCCGCAGCGCGCGCAACTGCGATCGTTCGCCGGGACCGTCGGGAGCAGCGATCTCCAGGCGTCAGGGACGCTCGAGAACCTCCTCGCCTTCGCCCTCCGCGACGACACTCTCCACGGGAGCGCGACGGTGCGAAGCCGCCGGTTCAACCTCGACGAATGGCGGTCGGGGGGGGATCTGCAGATCATCCCCGTGCCGCCGAGGATCGACTTCGCGCTCGACGCCACCGTCGGCGAGCTGTCGTTCGACAAGCTGAAGATGACGGACGCGCGCGCCCGCCTGCGGCTCAAGGACCAGCGGATCACCCTGGACGAGTTCCAGACCAATACCCTCGGCGGGCAGATTGCGGTCACCGGCTTCTACGAGACGACCCACCCCGACAAACCGACCTTCGACGTCGACGTGAAGATGACGAAGGTGGACATCCCCTCCGCCTTCCAGGCCCTCACGACCGTGCAGACGCTCGCCCCCGTGGCCCGGTACGCGAGCGGCTCGGTGACGACCGGCCTGCACCTCGCCGGCGCGCTCGGGAAGAACATGATGCCGCTCTTCCCGGGGCTCACCGGCGCTGGGAACGTGCAGACGTCGCAGCTCGCGCTGCGCGATTTTCCGGCGCTGAACAAGGTCGTCGACGTGACCAAGCTCCAGTTCCTGAGCGATCCGACGCTGCAACCGCTCAAGGCGGCGTTCGAGATCCACGATGGGCGTCTCTTCGTGAAGCCGTTCGACGTCCAGGTGGGAGGGATGTCGATGCGCGTCGCGGGCTCCAACGGCCTCGACCAGTCGCTCCAGTACACCCTCGACCTCCGCGTGCCGCGAGCGATGCTGGGGAGCGCGGCGAACCAGGCGTTGACGGGGCTCGCATCGCGCGCGGGGAAAGCGGGATTCGACGTGGGCGCCGCGGCCGAGATCCCCATCGGCATCCAGCTCGGCGGCACGGTGACGAATCCCACCGTGAAGGCCGACATCGGGAGCGTGACATCGTCCGTGGCGAAGAGCGCCGAATCGGCCGCCACGACGAAGATGTCCGCCGAGGCGACGAAGCTCGTCGCGGACGCGGAGCAACGCGCGGCGAGCATCCGGCAGGAGGCGCAGGCGCTCGCGGACAAGGTGAAGACCGAAGGGTACCGTCAGGCCGACTCGCTGACGGCGCGTGCAGGGAACAACCCGCTCCTCCAGGCCGCCGCCAAGCCCGCCGCGGACAAGCTGCGCAAACAGGCCGACGACAAGGCCGCGGCCATCGTCCGCGAAGCGAACCAGCGCGCCGACAGCCTCGTCGCCGCGGCGCGGGCGCAGGCGAACAAGATCGGGTCCCAGCCCTGATCCGCGGCGCGGGGACGGCGTAGCGCCCCCGCGCCGTCAGTTTCGAGTTGCGCATCGAGCGAGAGCGCCCACCTTTCGGTGGGCGCTCTCTCATCCGGCCCGGTGAGATCGTCCGTTCCTCGCGGCCGCGCGGTGGCGTGCTGTCGGTGTTCGGGGCGCGCTCGTGTGTCTCATACACATGCACCCCTAGCCTCGCCC
>JADGGM010000732.1 GCA_019689955.1 Gemmatimonadaceae bacterium | reverse complement strand
GCCTACGCTCAAGCGCCACGCCCAAGCCACCATCCCACGCATCCCACCAACCCACGCGGCCAGATGCCTACGCTCCCGCTCTAGCTAGGGTCCACGCCCTACCTACGCTCCTAGCGCGTCGGCGTGCCGCGCGCCCCCCACTACGCTCCACTCGCCCACGCTGCTACGCATCCTACGCCCGCCTCCCGGAGGGAGTAGGATGGGGCGTAGGGGGGCGAGTAGGTTGGCGAGTAGGGGGCGAGTAGGACGCGAGTAGGAACCCTACCGAATCGCCCGCAAATATCCCTCGCAGTTCCAGACCCCATAACTCATTTTGTCCCATCGCCCGTCCGGCATCGCGATCGGCGCACGTTCCGCGAGCACCCAGCGCGACACCACATCCGCGTCCATTCCCTGCTCGGCCACCTCCACACGAACCAGCCCCCACAGCGCATCGTGTCCGATCGGATCACGCAGGCGGAGGTACCAACTGTGGACCGCCGAGCGGCCGCGGGGCGCGATGCGGATCACGCTCGAGCGTTCGCCGCAGCGGAGACTGAGGATCGTGTCCACGTCCCGGTCCGAAACGTAGAGCGCGCGGTGGCTCTTGATCACGCCGACCGCGCAGCTCGATTGCGCGACGAGCTCGTTGCCCGCGATGCCCCCGTCGATCAGCAGCGGCGCATCGCGCGTCGTGCACCACGACTCGGCCAGCTCGCGCTCGAGCAGCTCGCGGTCGCGTGAGACAGCCGACTTCGCGCGCTCGAGGAGGAGTGCCGGGTGGCGCGGCGGGAGCGAGCCGTCGGCGGCCGGCGGCGCCGTGTCGACCAGGACCGACGGCGGGAACGCCTCCTCCAGCGCCGCGCGCGGAGCGTAGCAGAGCGGCGCGTAGACGCGGCGCAGGACGCGGGGTCGGCCCCACGTCCGGAGACGGCGGTCCACCCGCTCGCGGATCACCGCCCCCACCGTGCCGTACACGATCGGCGCCGCGCCAGACCAGACCAGCACGTGGCTCTCCTGCGTCCCGTCGAGAAACGCTGCGAACGCCGGCGTCGGCTCGCCCCGGACGCGGTGCACACGCAGCGTTGCATCCTCGACGACTTCCGCGTCTAACAGATGCGGGGGCTCGGCGTCGCTCGGGAGGCGCTCCAGAGGGGCCGACGGACCGCGCACGGCGTGCACGTGCGGCACACGCTGGACCACACAGCGCAGCGCAGCGCGATAGCTTGCGACCACATCCCGAGAGCTCGACGTTTGTCCCTTCCTCCGGTCGATCGTTCCGACCGCCGGCTCGGCACCGCACATCACCGGTCGCGCCCTGCGTGACGGCGCACCCGAACCTTCAGCGACCACGATCTCGCTCGTGAAAACGCGATTGGCAATCCTCGCGACCATCCTAACGGTCGCCAGCGGCTGTGACAAGGCGAAGAC
>JADGGM010000731.1 GCA_019689955.1 Gemmatimonadaceae bacterium | reverse complement strand
GATGCCGCGCGGACGCTGGGCGCCGCCGTGGCGGGGGACGCCGACGCGCGAGACGCCGCGCCGCCGAGCGAGAGCCCGCTGCGCCGCGCGAAGCGCGTGAGCGCCGCCTCGAGGCGCGCGCGGTCCGCGGTGGGCCGGCGCGCGGAGGCGTCCCAGGCCGCGCGCAACAGCTCGATCTCGCGACGCCGGTCCGCGGAGTCGCGCATCCACCGCTCCACCGTCGCGCGCTCCGCCAGCGTGCAGTCGTGCGAGAGGTATCGCGCGACGAGGCGCCAGTTCATCTCGTCGTGGTCGTCGTCCATCATCGAGCTCATCCTCACAAGCGTCTCCGATCTCCGCGGTGTCACTGCGCGCCCGAGACACGCGCCGCGTCCACGCTCCCCTACGCCGGGCCCCGCGTCACCGCGCGAGGAAGTGCGCGAGCCCCTTGCGCAGGTGCCGGAGCGAGCGCGCGATGAGGTTCTCCACCGTGCGCGGGGAGATCTCGAGCGCCGTGCCGATCTCGGTGTAGGTGAGCCCGTGCTGCCGGTGCAGCAGGAAAACCTGCCGGCAGCGCGGCGGGAGCCGGTCCACCGCGTCGCGCACCGCGCGCACGAACTCCGCGGCGTGCAGCTCGTCCTCCACGCTCGGGAGCGCCTGCCCCATCCCCGGCGGGTCGTCGGGCTCCCACGCCGCGTCGATCCACCGCCGCTCGGCGCGCACGTGCCGCGCGTGGTTGAGCGCGCGGTTGCGAGTCGCCATGTAGAGGTAGCCCTTCACGCTGTCGCGGATCTCCAACCGCTCGCGCGCCTCCCAGAGGTGGAGAAAGACGTCATCCACCACCTCCTCCGCCTCGGCGCCCGACGATGTGTACGCGATCGCGAAGGCGCACAGCGCCTCGTAGTACCGCTCGAACAGCAGCGCGATCGCGTTCTCCTCCCCGGCGCGCAACTGCGCGAGCAGCGTACGGTCATCCACGATCACGGCATCGCGCCACGGATCCGGCACACCTGTGCCCGCGATCGACGCTGCACCGCGGCTGCCGGCGGCCGCCCCCGCCGCGCGCGATGACGGCGCGCGGTCACGGCGCGAAGCATCCGGCGCGCACGCGATGGATCTCGTCGGATCGGTCAACGAGGCGGTCCTCCCTCGGCATTCGCGGAGTCTGGGAGCGGTGGGTGAGCGGGGCTCAGGGGGCGCCTTCGAGACACCAGCGGCGCGGGGTGTCCCCTACGGTCGGCACGACGTCGGGGCGGCCATCGTGGGCGACGGGCGTTTCCGCACGCCGCGCCGCCCAACGCCCCTCTCAGGAGACGCGCCGGAGGGGCGGCATCGGTAGTGCCGGCGCCACGCACGGCGCGAGCGGCCCGCGTGGCGCGGCACCGGCGCGGGGCCTCTTCGGGCCCCGGGCGCCGCGGCCGGGTGAGCGCGGGGGC
>JADGGM010000730.1 GCA_019689955.1 Gemmatimonadaceae bacterium | reverse complement strand
GTCGGGCGCATCTCGTCGTCCATACTCTATTCACTTCATTCACTTCTCACTTCTTTCTTCTCCAAGCTCTCCCCACCAATAGCTAGCGAGTGGATGAAGAAGCGAGTGGAGCGGAAGCGAGTGGGGAGTGCCCCAGGTCTGACGAAGCGACGATCGCGTCACGTACCGCTGCTACCTTTCGGTCCTGACGGGGTTGGTGAGCTCACGCCCTTCGGGACCTGGGACGCTGGGAAGTATAGCGATCTGGCCGGGCCCATTCAACGGGGCGAGCGTCAGGCGTGCTCGAGCACCCGGGCCATCGTTTCCCCCGCCGTGCGCGTCATCGCCGCATCGACGTCGCGGTGGAAGACCGCGCGGATGCGCGTGCGCGACCAGAGAGAGACCAGCACACCCGCCGCAGCAGCTGCCGAGACAACCGCAGCAGCGTCCTTGTCCCCAGGGAGATCGATCATCACGATGTTCGTCTCCGGCGGGACCACGCACGCCCCACCGGCGCCGTCCACCAGACGGGCGAACTCGGCCGCGTGCGCGTGATCGTCCGCGAGACGAGGGAGCTGCGTGTCGAGCGCGTGGAGCGCCGCCGCCGCCAGGATCCCTGATTGGCGCATCCCACCACCGAGCCGCTTGCGGACCGTCCAGCCCTCCTCCAGGAGCGCGCGGGAGCCAGCGAGCGCCGCGCCGACCGGAGCCCCGAGCCCCTTCGAGAACGAGACCATCACCGTCGTCGCGCACGACGCGAAATCAGCCAGCGACGTCCCGCTCGCCACCGACGCGTTCCAGAGCCGCGCCCCATCCAGGTGCACGTGCAGCCCGTGCTCCCGCGCCACCGACGACAGCGCGCGCATCTCCGCGAGCGGGATCACCTTGCCCCCCGCCCCATTGTGCGTGTTCTCCAGGCAGACCAGCGTCGCCGAGAGCGTGAACGGCGAGCGCGGGCGGATCGCCGCGCGGAGCGCCGCCGCGTCCATCACCGGCCCGCTCCCCTGCACCGGGCGCACCTGCACCCCGCTCAGCGCCGCCGCGCCCGCGTACTCGTAGTGGATGATGTGCGCCCCCGCGTCGAGCAGCACCTCCGTCCCCGGACGGGAGAGGAGCCACACCCCTGTCTGGTTCGCCATCGTCCCGCTCGGGAAAAAGAGCGCGCGCTCCATCCCCAGCAGCTCCGCCACCCGCGCCTCCAACCGTCGGACCGTCGGGTCGCCGTCCAGGACATCATCCCCCACATCCGCCTCCGCCATGGCGCGGCGCATCGCCGGAGTGGGCTTCGTGACCGTATCGCTACGCAGATCGATGGGCATGAGCAGGAGAGACAGAGAGCGGGATCGACCGCAGAGAAATTGCCGCCGGTACACGAAAGCGCAACCCGGGCCAGGTCCCCCGCGCGCGCGCCCGTCGCATCCGTCGCGCCCCCCTCACC
>JADGGM010000036.1 GCA_019689955.1 Gemmatimonadaceae bacterium | reverse complement strand
CCCGCGAACCACCCCATGAACCCGGGATCGAACCCGTGCCCGCGCCCCGCCCAGGCGCGGTGTTCACCGTAGCGATGCGAGTAGCACATGCTGCACCCCGTGTCTGAGACATAACGGCGATATATCGGTATGCTGTGGAGGACAAGATATAACGCAAGATATATCGTCCGCAACCCCCGGCGGGCGCGCGAGGATCAGCGCGCCAGCTCTTCGAGGGCGCGCCGCACGTAGACGCGGACCATCTCCTTCCGCCAGGCCAGGGGGAAGTCGGTGTTGTCCATCGGCTTCGCGGGGCGGAACGCCGCCTCCGCGGCCGCGGCGATGGTCGTGGGGTCGAGCGGCTTCCCGACGATCGCGGCCGCGGCCTCCGGGACTTCGAGCGGGAGCGACGCCACCGCGCCGAGCACGATGCGCGCGGCGGTCACCACCCCGTCGGGGGCGAAGTCGAGGCGCGCCGCGACGCCGAGGACCGGGAAGTCGAACGCCCCTCGCCGGCGGAGCTTGTGGTACGTCGCGCGCCAGGCGCCGGCCGGGGGGAGGAGATAGGAGACGAGGAGCTCTCCCGGCTCCTTGGCGAGGTACTGGATCCCGTCGTTGCGGTAGAGCGCGGATGCGGGGATGCGTCGCGCGCCGTGCACGCTGGCCAGCGTCAGCTCGGCGCCGATCGCCACCGCCACCGGCGCGCCGTCGGACGACTGCACGGCCCAGCAGCGCGGGCTCGATGGGGCCACCCAGCACACCGCGCCGTCGCGCTTCATGCAGAAGTCGATCGCCTTGCGCCACTCGTACGTCTGGTCGTAGTAGTTGCAGCGCGTGTCGAGGAGCAGGTTGCCGCCGATCGTCCCCATGTTGCGGAGGAGCGGCGTGGAGACCATCGCCGCTGCGCGCGCGACGGCCGGGTAGTGCTCGACGATCATCGGGTGGCGCGCGAGCTGAGTGAGCGTCACCCCGGCGCCGATCCGCACCCCTTCGGCGGGGGTGCCGCTGATCTCCGTGAGCTCGGGGATGCGCGCGAGCGAGATCACGTTGCGCGGCGTCTGCTGGCGGCGCTTCATGTTCGGGTACAGGTCCGTCCCCCCGGCCACGTACGCCGCGTCGCCGAGCTCCGCGTGGGCAACGACGGCCTGGTACACCGTGCGTGGCTCCACGAGGCGGAACGGCGGGAGGCGGAGCATCAGCGCGCCTCGCGCGCGGCGGCGCGCCCGTCGCCCCCCTGCGCCGGCGTGCGCACGCGCAACGGCTCGGGGAAAGCGTACTCAGGGAACGCTGCGGGCGAGGGGCCATAGCGCCCCGCGCCGCCGCGTTGCTTCTCCTTGAGCGCTCTGAGCACCGCCTGCGGCGTGCACGGCACCTGGTCCACGCGCACGCCGATGGCGTCGTACAACGCGTTCGCGACCGCCGGCGGGATCGGGAGGAGCGGGCCCTGGCCCACCTCCTTCGCGCCGAACGGGCCCTGCGGCTCGGGCTCCCCCACGAGAAACGATTCCACCTCGCACATCTCCAGCGTGGTCGGGCTCTTGTACTCGAGCATGCTCGGGTGGTGGTGCACGAGGTTCCGCGAGGCATCGCGGTACGTCATCTCCTCCATGAGGATCTCGCCGAGCCCCATGTACACGGATCCCTCGATCTGACCGATGGCGAGCGTGGGGTTGATCGCCTGCCCGATATCGTGGGCGATCCAGACTTTGGGCACGCGCACGATCCCGGTGGCGGGGTCGACCTCCACCTCGGCCACGGCACACGAGTACGAGTACGCGGGGGACGGTCCCACGCCGGCGCCCTTGTACCGCCCCGGCGCGCGGGGCGGGGTGTACGAGCCCACGGTGCCGACGGCGCCGTGCATCGCTTCGGCGATCTGCACCGCTTCGGCGAAGGAGACCCCGTGCTCCGGGTCTTCCGCGTCGAGCACGCGCCGCTCCGTGAAGACGAGTCGCTCGCGCGGGATGCCGCACCGGGCCGCGACGGCGTCGGCGAGCGCGTCGCGCGCGCGCTCGGCGGCCTGGATCGCCGCGTGCCCGGTCATCATGGTGACGCGCGACGAGTACGAGCCGAGGTCCACCGGCGTGAGGTTCGTGTCGCCCGTGACCACGTGGACGTCGCCGGGGGCGAGGCCGAGCACTTCGGCCACGCACGCGGCGAGCACCGAGTCGGAACCCTGACCGATGTCAATGCTCCCGCAGAACGCCGTCACGCCGCCGGAGCGGTCGAGCTTGAGCTGCACGCTCGAGTGCGGCATGTCGTTCCAGTAGATCGGGAGCCCGGCGCCGGAGATGTACGACGAGCACGCGATCCCCATCCCGCGTCCGTACGGGAGGCGGCGGAACTTCTCGCGCCACCCGCTCGCCGCCACCACGGCATCGATACACGCGCCGAGCCCCATGGAGCCGATGCGCAGCCAGTTCGCGGTCACGCTGTGGGGCGGCTGCAGGATGCGCTTGCGCATCTCCGCCGGGTCGAGCGCGAGCGCCTCGGCGATCTTGTCCAGGTGACACTCGAGGGCGAAGCGCGGCTGCGGCGTGCCGTGCCCGCGCTTGGGGCCGCACGGCGCGGTGTTCGTGAACACGCGCGCGCCGCGGAAACGGTAGTGCGGCACCTGGTACGTGACCGTCTGCAGCGCGCCCGTGTAGTACGTGCTCGCCACGCCGTAGGAGCCGTACGCACCGCCGTCGAGGAGCGCCGTGAAGTCCATGGCGACGATCGAGCCGTCCCTGCGCACGCCGGTCCTGACGCGCATGAGCGTCGGGTGCCGGCCGCGGTGGCAGGCGAAGACTTCCTCGCGCGTGAGGCAGACCTTCACCGGGCGCCCCGTCGCCCGCGCCAGCGCGGCGACGACGATCTCGTGGCTGAACGGGTCGGACTTCCCGCCGAAGCCGCCGCCGTTGGGGGTCGCGATCACGCGCACGCGCGCCGGATCGAGCCCGAGCACGGCGCTCAGCGCGCGGTGCACGTAGTGCGGGGTCTGCGTGCTCGACCAGAGGGTGAGCGTCCCGTCGGGGCTCCAGTGGGCGAGCGCGGCGTGCTCCTCCATCGGGAGGTGCGTGCTCCCCCCGTAGAAGAACACGTCCTCGCGCACGAGCTCCGCGTCGCGCATCGCCGCGTCCACGTCGCCGAACTCGAGGGCGACGTGCTTGTGCACGTTCCCGCGGTCGCCATGGTCGTGGATCGGTGTCTCGCACGGCGCGAGCCCCTCGGCGATCGAGCCGACCGCGGGGAGGGGTTCGTACTCCACGTCGATCAACGTGCACGCCTCGGCCGCGGTCTCTTCGTCGCGCGCTGCCACGGCGGCCACGGGGTCGCCCACGAAGCGCACCAGGTCGACGCAGAGCGCGTGCTCGTCCTGCGAGACGGGAAGGATGCCGAACGGCGTCGGGAGGTCGCGCCCGGTGAGCACGGCGGCCACCCCCGGGAGCGCCGCGGCGCGGCGCGTGTCGATGCGCCGGATGCGCGCGTGCGGGACGTGCGAGCGGAGCAGCTTGGCATGCAGCATCCGCGGGAGCGTGAGGTCGTCGGCGAAACGCAGCTCGCCCGTCACCTTGGCGCTCGCGTCGACCTTGCGCCACGACTTCCCGATCACGGCGCGCGGCGAGACGTCCGCGGCGCGGTGCAGGACGTCCGTCATGACGACGCCTCGGAGCGCGCATCCGACGCGGCGCGCTGCATCACGGCCGCGGCCCGCTCGACCGCCTCGACGATCTTCGCGTAGCCGGTGCAGCGGCACAGGTTCCCGCTCAGCGCGTCGGCGATCTGCGCGCGCGTGGGGGCCGGACAGTCGGCGAGCAGGGCCTTCGCGGTGAGGAGAACGCCCGGCGTGCAGTACCCGCACTGCGCCGCACCGAGCTCCGCGAACGCGTCCTGGAGCGGGTGCAGCGTGCCGCCCCGCGCCATTCCTTCGATCGTCTCGATGGCGCGGTCGGCGCAGGAGAGCGCGAGCGCGAGGCAGGAGAGGACGGGGACGCCATCGACGAGCACCGTGCAGGTGCCGCACTCCCCCAGCTCGCAGCCGTGCTTGGTGCCCGTGAGCGCGAGGTCCTCGCGCAGCACCTCGAGGAGCGTCCTGTGCGGCGCGAAGGCCACTTCGCACCGCTCCCCGTTGACGACGAACGAGGCGTGAACCTTCTGACGAGCCGGCGGCTCGATCGGAACGGGTTGCGCCATGCGACCACCTCGCACGGGACCGGGCCCCGGCGCGCACACGCGCGCGCGCAGCGAGGCCATGGCTTGACGATGCGCCCGCGCGAACGGAGAACGCAAGGAGGGCCGCCGTGTCCGCGCGCGTACGCGCCGGCGTGGTCCGCGCGACACCGGAGGGTAGGGAGAGGGGGGCGGCACGCGCCTTGCCAGACTCGGCCCCTCCCGGCGTTCCGACGAGTCGTCGGGAGACGTTTCCCGAGCAGGAGTGATCCCATGGACGACCGAAATCGCGAGCAGGACGAGCAGGATATGGAGGAGCACGGCCGCGAGCATCAGGGCAAGGGCAAGGCCAAGGAGCTCGAGGGGAAGGCGCGTAGCGGGCTGGGCGATGCCCTCGGCGATCGCGGCGAGCAGCTCAAGGGGCGCGCGAAGGAAGTCGAGGGGAAGGCGCAGCGTGCGCTCGGCAACGCCGAGGAGCGCCTGAGCAGCGACAAGGACGAGGAGAACGACGTGGATCGGTAGCCGCCCGTCTCGCGGGCGCGAACGACGAACGGGGGGCGAGGCATCGAGCCTTGCCCCCCGTTCGTCATCGTCGTCGCTGCGCGCCGCTACTCGTAGCGCAGCGCGACGATCGGATCGAGCGTCGCGGCGCGCCGCGCGGGCCACACGCCGAAGATTACCCCGACGAGCGCGGAGAAGAAGAACGCGAGCACGATCGACGCCAGGGAGACGTCGGTGTTCCAGTGCATACCGTAGCGGAGCACCGAGGCCCCGCCCGCGCCGAGGACGATCCCGATGATCCCACCGAGGAGGCAGAGCACCACGGCTTCGATGAGGAACTGGAGGAGGATGTTGAACCGCGTCGCGCCGAGCGCCTTGCGAATCCCCACCTCGCGCGTGCGCTCGGTGACCGAGACGAGCATGATGTTCATGATCCCGATCCCGCCCACGAGCAAGCTCACCGTGGCGATCCCCGCGAGGAGCACGCCGAAGACCTGCGTCGTCTGCTGGAACGCGTTGAGGAAGTCGGCCTGGTTCCGGATGTCGAAGTCGTCCGGGCGCCCCGGCGGGATGCGGTGCCTGCGCCGCATGATGCGCTCGATCTCGGTCATCGTCTGCGGGATCATCGACTCCGATCGCGCGAGGACGTTGATCGAGCGCAGGTACTTCGTGTCGAAGACGCGGAAGCGCGCAGTGTTGAGCGGGATGATCACCTGGTCATCGGGGTCGTTGAACCCCGTGGCCCCGCCCTTGGGGGCGAGGATCCCGATCACCTCGAACTGGATGCCGCGGATGCGGACGTTCTTTCCGAGCAGCGCGCTCCCGGCGCCGGGGTTCAGGTTGTCGGCGGTGGTGGCGCCGAGCACGGCGTAGCGCTTGCGGCCATCGTTGTCGGCGGCGGTGAACATCCGCCCGGACTCGATGGTGTACTTCCGCACGTCGAGGTAGTTGGGAGTGGTCCCGATGATCTGGGTGGAGGTGTTGGTCCCCTGGTACTGGACCTGGAGCTGGCGCGTCATCTCGGGCTCGACCGCGGCGAAGAGCGTTCCCTCGCGCTCGAGCGCGTCGGCGTCGCTCACGTAGAGCGGTGCCCGGTCGGTGGAGGAGGCGATCCCGCCGGTGAAGACCTGTCCCGGGATGACGGTGAGCAACGTGGTGCCGAGCGCGGCGATGCGCTCGTTCACCGCCCGCTGGGCGCCGCGCCCGAGCGCCACCATCGCGATCACCGCGGCGACGCCGATCACGATGCCGAGCATCGTGAGCAGGGAGCGGAGCTTGTTGACCCGGAGCGCGGTGAGCGCGACGCGGAGGATCTCGCCGAGCAACATGGGAGGGTCTCCTCAGGTGCCGCCGCGGCGTGGGGTGGACTGCTGCTGGCGGACCCCCGGGAGCCCGACGCGGCTCTGGATCCGCTGCTGCCGTTCGGCCTGGGACTGCTGGAGCATCGCGGCGGTGATGAGCGCCACGCGGTCCCCTTCGTTCAATCCGTCGAGCACCTGCGCGACGTCGTAGTTGCTGACGCCGAGCGTGATGACGCGCGGCTCGAAGGTGCCGTTGGGCTGCTGGACGAACACGAGCGCCGGGTGCGGCGGCGTGTTGCCGATCGTGAGCTGCTCGCCGCCGGAGCTGAACGACGGTCCGCCCGCGCCGCCATTGGCGCCGCGCCGGGCCATCATGCAGGCGCGCGCCGCGCGCGGGTCGATCTTGAGGCGTTGATACACGTCCTGCATCTGCTTGCGCGCTTCGAGCGGCTGGAGCGAGCCGTCGCGCATGCGCTGGCGGATCGAGCGGAGGGTGTTGCGCGCATCGGGGTCGCGCTCGAGCGCGGCCTGGATGGAATCGCACGAGGCGCTCTGCTGCGCCGCCTGCGGCGGATCGCCGGCGCCGTCGGTGCCGCGGGTGTTCGACGCCAGGGTCCCGCTGGACGCGGTGGTCTCCCCCGGGACGCGGCGCCGCGCGGCGAGCTGCGTCTGGACCGTCTCGCGGACCTTCTGCGGATCGAGGCCGAGCGCGGTCGCGGCGGCCGCGGCGTCGCGCGGCGCGCGGACCGCGTCGATCGGGACGGCGAGTGCGTCGTCCTGCTGCGCCACGAGGATGGAGACGTCGCTGTTCATCCCCGGGAGAAGCGCGCCGTCGCGGTTGTCGAGGCTGATGAGCACCGGGAACATCGTCACGCTCTGCTGCACCGTCGCCTGCGGGGCGATCTTCTGCACCACGCCGTGGAAGGCGCGGTTGGGGTAGGCGTCGACGTGCACCGTCGCGCTGAGCCCGGGCTTGACGTTCCCGATGTCGCTCTCGCTCACCAGCGTGCTGTCCATGACCTGGCTCAGATCGGCCATCTGCAGGAGGAGCGTTCCCCCGCTCGCGGAGCTGGTGGCGGAGCTGATCACCTGGCCGAGCGAGACGTCCTTCTCGATGATCACGCCGGCGATCGGGGCGCGGATGGTCGCGTCCTCGAGCGCGATCCGCGCGTTGTCGAGGTTGGTGGTCGCCGTGGCGAGCTGCGCCTGGGCGTTGGCGTAGTTGAGCTGTGCGGTCTCCAGCTCGGGGCGCGTGATGACCCCTTGCTTGGCGAGGTCCTCGGCGCGGTCGAGCTGTGTCTTGGTGACGTTCAGGTTCGCCTTGGCGGCGGCGAGGGCGGCGGTGGCCTGGTTGTAGAGGTTGCGCACCTGCCGCGGGTCGATCTGCACGAGGAGATCCCCCGGCTTCACGCGCGTCCCGAGCTGCACGGGCATCTTGATGATCTGCCCCGACGCCTTGGAGCGGACCTGCACGGCGTTCACCGGTTGCACGATCCCGGTCGCCTCGACGTCGACGACGATGTCCTGCCGCGTCACGGTGGCGGTCTGGATCACCGGTCCGGTGGCCTTCTTGCGGCTGCAGGCGGTTGTCGCGAGGAGCGCCAGGAGGGCGCCTCCGATGTATCGTCTCACGAGCATCTCCTTACTGGCATGGCGGCGTCACAGCGTCCGCCCGACGAGCGCCTCGAGCTGGGCTTTCGCGACGCGGTAGTTATAGCGTGCCTGGATCAGGGTGGCGCGCGCCTGCACGAGCGCCGCTTCCGACGTCAGCACGTCGAGCAGCGTGGAGGCGCCGAGGTCGTAGCGTTGCCGCTGGACCCGCAGGTCCTCCTCGGCGGCCGCTACGGAGACGGTCTGGATCGACACCTGCTGTTGCGCGGTGCGCAGCGCGCCCAGGTACTGCACGAAGCTCTGGCGCGTGAGGAGCTGCGCGTCGCGGAGCGCGGCCGCCGCGTTCTCCTCGGCCACGTCGGCCTGGGTGATCCGCTCCTCCCGCTGGAACTGGTCGAACAGCGGGTAACTGAGCGAGAGGCGGAACTGGTTCTGGTACGCGTAGCGGTCGGCGCTAAGGGCGAAGTTGTCGCGGCTCCCGTTCCCGGTCACGTTGAAGCTCGCGCTCAACGTCGGGAGGTAGGGGGCGCGCGCCGCCTTCGTCGTAGCGTGCGCGGCCACCGCCGCCGCCTGCGCCTGGCGCACCGCGGGCCCATCGAGCGCGAGCGCGAGGAGCGCCGCGCTGTCGATCGGCGCCACCGCCTCGGCGACCGTGTCCTCGGGGCTCGCCGTCACCGTGAAGGGCGTGGCGACGAGGCGCGTGAGCGCGGCGTTCGCGGTCTGCAGCTCGTTCTGCGCCGTGAGGAGCGCGAGCTGCGCGTTCCCCACCGCGATCACCGAGCGGAGCGAGTCCGACTTGGTGGCCGCCCCGGCCTTGAGCCGGGCGATCGAGGCCGCGAGCTGCTCCTGCGCCTCCTTGAGCTGCGATTCCGCGGCGGCCTGCGACTCGCGCGCCGCGAGCACGGCGTAGAACTGCTGCGCGACCTGGAGCGCGATCTGATAGCGCTGCGCGACCTCGTTCGCGCTCGCCGCGCTCACGTTCGCGCGGGCGGTGCGGACGTCATAGAAGCTCCGCCCGCCGTTGAACAGCTCCAGGCTCAACCCGAGGCCGTGGTTGTACTGCCACGTGTTCCCGACGAAGGGGACGAGATTCCCCTGCGAGTCGAACCGCTGCCCCCCTTGCCGCGTGGCGCCCGCGTTGAGCGTCAGGCTCGGGATGAACTCTCCATACGCGGACCGCACCTGCGCCGAGCTCGTACGAATCGTGCCGCGCGCCTGGATGGCCGCGGGCGCGTTGCGTTGTGCGAGGTCCACGGCCTCGCTCAGCCGGATCGGATGCACGGCCGTGTCCGCGGGCGTCTGCGCGGCCAGGACGGCCGGCAGCGCCAGCGCTGCGACGACGAGCCTCATTTTTTCTCCTGTTGCTGCTGCGATTCCGCAATGATCTGCCGGAACCGGCGGCTCTGCTCGGGGTCGAGCAGCTTGAAGATCTCGGCGCGCGCGGCGAGCCGAATCGAATCGAGCCGCGGCCGCACCGGCGCCGACGCCGCCAGCATGTCGCGATGCCGTTTGTCGAGGATGCTGTCGACCGACGCCCGCTGCGCGGGGGTGAGCGCCAGCGCTTGCGCCAGATAGTCGTGCAGTTCCTGCCGCTCCGCACGGCCGTGGCACGCGCCCGGTCCCAGGAGCTGAGTCAGCGTGAACCCCGCCGCCCCCCCGACCAGGAGCGTGCCGACGAGAAAGACCAGCGCCAATGTCTTAGAGCGCCGCATGAGCTGCTCCAGTCAGGGTGAGATCACGTATCGCAACGTGGCTTCGCGCTCCGAGCCTTGCCCGCGCTCGGTCGCGATCTGCAGCGGCACCGACCGCGGCGTCTCGAAGACGGTCTCGTACGCCATGCGCGCGGTCGCCTCCCGGCTCCGCGTGAGCGCGAGGCTCGCCACCGCCAGCGCGATCCCCGCCGCGAGCACGCCGATCCGCGCCAGCGGCGCCAACGGCTGCCACCACCCATCCTCCTCCCCGATACGGGCCATGATCCGCTCCAGGAGCGCCGCCCAGTATCCTTCATCCACCGGCGCCGCGTAGAGCTCCCGTAGCGCGCGGGTGAGGTCGTCGTCTCGTCCGTTCGGACCGATCCGTGGCTCAAAGCTCATCGTTCACTCCGTAAGTCACCCAGCAACCTCCGCAGCGCCGCGCGCGCGTGGTGTAGATCCGATCGCGCTGTCCCCTCGGGGATCCCGAGCATCCCGCCGATCTCTCCATGCGTGAACCCTTCCACGTCGTGCAGGACGATCACCGCACGCTGTCGTTGCGAGAGCTCGTCCAACCCAGCGATCAACCGCCGCCGGAGCTCATCGTCCTCCGCCGGGTCGCGGAAGGGGAGCGAGACGCTCTCCGAGAGCGTCTCCGCATCCCGAACCCGCCGGCGGCGCCCGATGTCCAGCGCCGCGTTGGCCACGATCCGGTGCAGCCACGCGCCGAACGACTGCTCGGGGCGGAACCGGTCGAGCGCGCGATACGCGTGCAGGAACCCCTCCTGCACGGCGTCCTGCGCATCTTCGTGGGTCGCCGTGATGGCCCGGGCCACGGCGTACGCGCGGCGCTCGTGATGACGCACCAGCGCCGCGAACGCCTCGCGGCTCCCGTGCTGCGCCGCCAGCACCAGATCGCGCTCGTGGGCGCGAGCCAGCGACTCAGCCGGCGGCTCCGACACGGCCGTGGAGTGCATGTGAAGCGCAACGCCGGGCATGTCCATCCTGGGATATACTCACCCCCGATACGCGGCGTGCGCGCCGAACGTTGAGCGGGGGCATCACCCCCCGCTTGCCACACCGGCGAGCCCCAGCGCCTTCGCCGAGACACGCATGGCGTCGATCACGAACTGGATGTGCGCGTCGAGATCCACGCCCAGCTCCTCGGCGCCCTGCCGGACATCCTCGCGGCTGACGCCACGCGCGAACGCCTTGTCCTTCATCTTCTTCTTGACAGCGCTCGCGTCCACTTCGTGAATGCTCTTCGAGGGGCGCACCAGCGCGGTGGCGGTGATCAGCCCGGTGAGCTCATCCACCGCGAACAGCGCCTTCGCCATGAGCGTCTCCCGCGCGACCCCGGTGTAGCTCGCGTGACCCAGAATCGCCTGGAGGATGTCCTCCGGAAAGCCGTGCTGGCGCAGGATCCGGACCCCCTCGGCCGGATGCTCTTCGGTGGGCGAGTGTGCGGCGTTGGGGAAGCGCTCGTAGTCGAAGTCGTGCATGAGGCCGGCGAGCGCCCACCGCTCCGGGTCCTCGCCGAAGCGCACGGCGTACGCACGCATCGCGGCCTCGACGGCGAGCATGTGCTTCCGGAGCGACTCGCTCGTGGTGTACTCGTGCATCAGGGCGAGCGCGGTCGCGCGATCGGGGAGGGGAGCGGGCGCGGAAGGGGTCATGGGTCGAGTGGCCAGAAGTCTGTGAGTGAGACACGCCGGCGGCACCGGACGTTGCTCGCCGGCCGCCGCGCGGGGGGGACATGCGCCGAGGGCGAGGGGACGACTCTACCGAGACATCCCCTCGCCCCCCGAGCGCCCCCCGCCTACAC
>JADGGM010000729.1 GCA_019689955.1 Gemmatimonadaceae bacterium | reverse complement strand
CCCCTCGCCCCCGCCGCGCGCCGCGAGCTCCTCCCCAACCGCTTCTCCTACTACGTCGACGACCTCGCGATCCTCACCTGGGACAACGCGCTCATCGTCGAGCCCGCGGTCGATGACACCGACATCCAGTACATCCTCGAGTTCGCCAACGCGCAGCTCCTCGAGCTCCGCGTGTACGACGCCGCGCTCGACGCCGAGCTCCCGGCGATGTACGACCGCGTGGCCGCCGCCCGGCGCGGGCTCGCGCTCGCCCGCCGCTACGCCCCGCTGCTCAGCGACCTGCAAACCCTCGTCGCCGACTCCACCGAGCTCGTCGAGCGCGTCGAGAACTCCCTCAAGGTGACCGACGACGTCTACCTCGCCCGCGTCTACAGCGCCGCGCTCGAGATCTTCCGCGGCCGCGTCTGGCGCAGCGGGATCGACCGCAAGCTCGCGATCATCCGCGAGACCTACGGCATGCTGAACGCCGAGGCGCAGGCCTTCCGCGCCGAGGCGCTCGAGATCGCGATCATCGTCCTCATCGTCGCCGAGCTGCTCCTCGCCATCCTCGCCCGGCACTGACGGCTACGCGGCCCCCACCCCCGCGAGCCACGTCAGCACAACGTCAGCGACCTCCTCCCACCCGGGCTCCCCGACCACGAAGTGCCCGTGCCCCGCGAAGTGCCGGTGCTCCGCGCCGTACTTCCGCGCCAGCGCGCGCCCGATCCGGGGGACGAGAAAGCGGTCCTCCCCCGCGGTGACCGAGAGCACCGGGCACCGAACCCGCCGCGCGTCCACCGCGCACGCGCCGAAGAGGATGTCCCGCCCGGCGCGCCCGCTGTCCGGGACGAGCGAGGCGTACAGCGCCGCGCGCTCCCCCGCCGGCACGCAGTTGAAGATGAGCGCGTCCGCGTCCGCGCGGCTCGGAAAGACCGGACGCGAGCCCAGCACCGCCGGCATGTGCCGAAGCTGGCGGAGGAAGAGACGCCCGCTCGCCACCACGATCCCCCGCGGCGGCGCCGAACAGAGCAGCACGAGCGCACGCGCCGCCCCGCTCTCCGCAACCTTCTGCGCGATCAGCCCTCCCATCGAGTGGCCGATCACGATCGGGCGATCCAGCCCGCGCACGACCTCGAGCACGTCGTCCACGTAATCGTGGATCGAGACGCGCCCGATGTCCTCCACCGGCCGGCTCCCGCAGTGCCCGCGCAGGTTCACCGCCACGCTCGAGAAGCCACGGTCCGCCGCGTAGCGCTGCCACGGTTCCAGCATCCACGCCCCGGCGAACATGCCGTGCACGAACACGAGCTGCGGGCCGCTCCCCCCTTCGGCGGTCACCACGCTCCCGGTCAGGTCCCCGGCGATCCGGGCCATGGAGGTCGTCATGGCGCGGGAAGTTATCGGCGACCGGCGGTCGCGCACAGGGCCCGGTGGAGCGGGAAGG
>JADGGM010000728.1 GCA_019689955.1 Gemmatimonadaceae bacterium | reverse complement strand
CGTGTGGTGAGGGTGGCGAACGCGGGGTTACAGCTGCGTTAGTGGAGGTCGGCGCTGCTGAGGATCAACACACTGCGCCGGGAGGTGGGCGGCGTCCTTTACCTTGTCGAGCACTGGCTCCGGTGGCGGGCGGACGACGCCGGGCGCGGGTTACGTGTAGGAGGGCCCTGCCATCTCGGAAAGAAAACCCCGCTCGCGGCTCCGGCCGCAAGCGGGGCAATGTTTTCCGTTCGATGGGCCTGGGTAGAGTTGAACTACCGACCTCACGCTTATCAGGCGTGCGCTCTAACCACCTGAGCTACAGGCCCTTATGGAGCATCAAAAGCTAGCCAGCCCGCGCCGCTGAGTCAACCGCGCCGCGCAACGCTCCAGCGCCCATTGTAGCTCCATGGTCCATCGTATACAATACACCACCAACTGTATACGATCCACTTCGCCGCACCCTGGCCGCCCCCCGCGTGACCCCGTCCTCCTCGCCGGTCCACCACTCCCGCTGGTCCGCCGCCCTCGTCCTCGTCGCCGGCATCCTCTGCGTCGCCTGGTCCGCGATCTTCGTCAGTTGGGCCGGCGTCTCCGGGCCAGCCTCCGCCTTCTATCGCACCCTCATCGCCACCGCGGTCCTCCTCCCGTGGTGGCTCGCCCGTCGCCCTCGCGCCCCACTCCCCTCCCGCGACGTCCTCTTCGCTGCCCTCGGCGGCGCGTTCTTCGCCCTCGACCTCGTCCTTTACAACTCCGCCATCCTCCTCACCTCCGCCTCGACCGCGACCCTCCTCGGCTCCAACGCCCCCATCGCCGTCGGCTTCGGCGCGTGGCTCGTCTTCGGCGAGCGCCCGCGCCCCGCCTTCTCGATCGGTCTCGCGCTCGCCCTCCTCGGCTCCGCGATCATCGTCGGCGACGATGCGCTCGCGTCCGCGACGTTCGCCGGTGCCGCGCGCTGGGGGGACGCCATGGCCATCGGCTCGGGCGCGTTCTTCGCCGCGTACTTGCTCACTACGCAGCGCGTCCGCACCCGCATGGACACGCTCACCTTCACCACCCTCGCGGTCGCGGCCAGCACGCTCACGCTCTTCCTCGTCTGCATTGCCACGCGCGTCCCGCTCGCCGGCTACTCGCCGCGCGCGTGGCTCTGCCTCGCCGGGCTGGGGGTGATCTCGCAGGTCGGCGGCTACCTCGCCATCTCGTACGCGCTCGGCTCGCTCCCCGCCACTGCCATCTCCGTCGGCCTCCTCGCGCAAGCGCCCCTCACCGCGCTGCTCGCCGTCCCCTTCCTCGGCGAGCCGATCACGCGCGCGCAAGCCGTGGGCGGCGCGCTCGTGCTCGTGGGGATCTACGTCGTCAACCGGCGCACGAGCGCTGCCCGTGATGCAGCCGCCGAGGTCGCCGCGGCCACCGACGCGGCCGCCGAGGCGACGACACCATGACCCCGCGGC
>JADGGM010000035.1 GCA_019689955.1 Gemmatimonadaceae bacterium | reverse complement strand
CGGCGACACCGTCCGCTTCACCCTCGACTACCAGGGGCGCGTGCAGAACGGGCGCGGGCTCACCTTCCTCCGCCCCGAAGGGAGGCCCCACCGCGCGCTCCAGCTCTGGAGCCAAGGTGAAGCGCAGAACAACCACGATTGGTTCCCGACGTACGACTTCCCGAACGACAAGATGACCTGGGAGCTCCTGGCCACGGTCCCGGACTCCCTCACCGCCATCTCCAACGGCCGCCTCGTCTCGGATCAACGGAACCGCGACCACACGCACACCCTCCACTGGTCACAGGAGCAGCCGTCGGCCACGTACCTCGTCTCGCTCATCGTGGGCCCGTACGCCAGGATCCACGACACGTGGCGCGGCATCCCGGTCGACTACTACGTGTACCGGGAGGACACCGCGCTCGCGCGCCCGCTCTTCCACGTAACCCCGGACATGATCGAGACGTACTCCCGGCTCACGGGGGTGCCGTACCCGTGGGCCAAGTACGCCCAGACCACCGTGGCCGACTTCTTCGGCGGGATGGAGAACGTGAGCGCGACCACGCTCGTGGACTGGCTCCCCGACGCGCGCGCCTACCTCGACCGCCCCTGGTACCAGTACATCCTGATCCCCCACGAGCTCGCCCACCAATGGTTCGGGGACTACGTGACCACGTCGAACTGGGCGAACATGTGGCTGAACGAGGGGTTCGCGGAGTTCATGCCGGGCGCGTACTGGCAGGCCAAGCTCGGCGCCCACGCGGCCGAGGACTACTATCTGGACGAGTACCGCCAGTTCATGGCGATCGACGACGGCCGCCGCATGCCGCTCGCGGCGCCGGGGTCGAACAACATCTACCCCAAGGGCGCGCTCGTCCTGCGGATGCTCGAGCGCTACCTCGGTGAGGAGCGTTTCTGGGCCTCGGTGCACACCTACCTCACCACGCACGCCCTCGGGAACGCCACCTCCGACGACCTGCGGCAGGCCGTGCTCGCCGCCACCGGGGAGAACCTCGACTGGTTCTGGGAGCAGTGGGTGTACCAGGCCGGCTACCCCGCGTTCTCGATCAAGACGACCTACGACTCCACGGCCCGCCGCCTCACGCTCATCGTCGCGCAGATCCAGACCGACTCGGGGCGGGCCGACAGCGCCGCGAACTTCACGACCCCGCGGGTGTTCCGCATGCCGGTCGCGATCCGCGTGGGCACCGCTCGCGGCGACCTGGTCCAGCACACCTGGCTCGACGCGCGCACCGACACGATCGTGGTCGGGCCGCTCCCCGGCGCGCCGTCCATGGTGGTGTTCGACGACGGCAACACGATCCTCAAGCGGCTCGACTTCGACCAGCCGACCTCGTGGCTCGCCACGCAGCTCCGGCGCGATCCCGACCTCTGGAATCGCGCCTGGGTGATCAGCCAGCTCGCCCGGCGCTCCACCGACACGGTCGCCGCGCGCGCCCTGGCCGATGCGGCCACCGGGGCCGACTACTACCTCACCCGCGCGCAAGCGGCCGGCGCGCTGGCGACCTTCCCCGCTGCCCGCGCCACCCCGCCCCTCGAGGCAGCGATGCGCGACACGTCGGCGCAGGTGCGCCGCGCCGCGGTGCTCGCGCTCGGCGCCGTCGGCGGGGAACGCGCCCTCGCGCTCGCACGCGCCGCGTTCGCCTCCGACTCGAGCTACAACGTGCAGGCCGCCGCGCTGGCGACCATCGCCCGCCTGGACAGCACCCCGGGTCGCCGCGCCGCGCTCGCCCGGGCGCTCGTGACGCCGTCGTACCGCGACGTCATCCAGGGCGTCGCGCTCGACGTGATCGCCAGCACGGGCGACACGACCTTCCTCGCGCAGGTCGAGTCGCTGACCACCACGCAGCCGCGCGCCGTGTACACCCTCGCCTCCCTCGCCGCCCGCGGCCACAAGCTCGCGCTCGACCGGCTCATGGCGCAGCTCAACGACCACCGCGCGTACCTGCGCGAGTGGACCGTGCAGGCGTTCCAGCGCCGCATGCCGCGCGCCATGGCACGCGCGCACCTGGCGACGGTCGCGGGCTCGCTCGCCTACGAGGACACGCGCAAGGAAGTGGACGCACTCGTCGCCGCGGAGACGGGGCGGTAAGGGGTGCCGCGCTCGGCCCGCCGGCGCTAGCCGCGCCCGGAGAACCGAAAGCGCGACAGGTCGTGCGACGCGGCGCCGTCCACGACGAGCTCCGCCACCGCCGCCCCGATCGCGCTCGCGAACTTGAACCCGTGCCCCGAGCACGCGCTCACCACGAGCACCTCCGGGTGCGCCGGGTGCGCGTCGATCACGAAGTGCCCGTCCGGCGCGTTCGTGTAGAGGCACGTCGCCGCGTCCACCGCGCGCCCGTTCGCGTCGGGGAGAACGCGCGCCGCGAGCGCGCGGATGGCCTCGAGCTCCGCCGGACGCGGGGGGTCGCGCGGGGCGTCGGGGTCGACGATCTCGCCGCCGTGGTGGAGCGCGACCTTCACCCCGTGCCCCACGTCGGGGATGTGGTAGAATATGCGCCCGGGGGCATATTCCCAGAGCGCCACCGGGGACCGCTCCGCCCGGAATCGCTCGGCGTGCGCGCGTGGGGCGAGCCAGAGCATCACCTGCCGCTCGACGGCGAGCGGGAGCGGGAGATCGGGGGCGAGCGCGCCGAACCACGCCCCGGGCGCCAGCACGAGGCGCGGCGCCTCGTAGCGCGCGCGGTCCGTGGTCACCGTCACCACGCCCCCCGCCGCGCGCCACGCCGTGACCCGCTCCCCGACGTGGATCGCCGCGCCGTGCCGGCGGGCGAGCGCGAGCATCGCGTCCACGCACCGCTCAGGGAAGAGGATCCCGGCTCGCGGCTCGAGCACGGCGACCATCTCCTCCCCCGGCTCGAGCCCCGGGAAGCGCGCGCGCACCTCGCGCGCCGACAGCCGCTCGAACGCCACCCCGTGCGCCCGCGCGCTCGCCTCCGCCCCCGTCACCAGCTCGCCATCGGGCGGGCCCACCATGAGCCCGCCGGTCTGCCGGAACAGCTCCTGCCCCGACGCCTCGGCGATCGCCGCCCACCGCGCGTACGCGTCGCGCACCAGCGGCACGTAGCTCGGGTGCTCGAAGTAGGCCTCGCGGATGATCCGCGTGCGCCCGTGCGTGGAGCCGTGCGCGTGCGGCGGCGCCCACCGGTCGAGCGCCACCACGCGCACCCCGCGCGCGGCGAGCGCGTACGCCGCGGCGCTCCCCATCGCCCCTGCCCCGACGATCACGACGTCGGCCGTCGTCGCGCCGCGCGCCGCGCTCATGACCGCCGGAGCCGCCGCGCCTGGTGGTAGGGGAAGACGTCGTACAGCGGCCCCTCCCCGCGCCGCAGCCGCTCCTGCATCCCCTGCCAGAACTCCACCGTGAAGAGGTCCCCGTGCGCGGCGCGGAAGAGCTCCCCGAGCTCCCCGTCCGGCACCATGAACGCCGCGAACTCCTCGGGAAAGACGTCGTGCTCCCCCACGTAGAACCACGGCTCCGCCGCCAGCTCCTCGTCGAGCGTCGACGGCTCGGGGAGGCGGCGGAAGGTGCACTCCGTGAGCAGGCACAGCTCGTCGTAGTCGTAGAAGATCACGCGCCCGTGGCGGCTCACGCCGAAGTTCTTGTGCAGCATGTCCCCGGTGAAGATGTTCGCCGCCGCCAGCTCCTTGATCGCCTGCCCGTAGTCGAGGAGCGCGTCGCGCGCCGCGTCCGCGGTGGCCTCGCGCAGGTACACGTTGAGCGGCGTGACGCGGCGCTCCGTGTACAGGTGGTGGATCACCACGCGCTCCCCGTCCACCTGCACCACCGACGGCGCCACCTCGCACAGGTGGCGGAGGAGCGGCGCCGTGAAGCACTCGCGCGGGAACTCCAGGTGCTCGAACTCCTGCGCGTCCGCCAACCGCCCCACGCGGTCGCGCACGAAGACGAGGTGGTAGCGGTCCATCACCGCGCGCCGCGTGGTCCGCTTGGGGGGGCCGAACGCGTCGCGGATCACCTTGAACACCACGTTGAGCGAGGGGAGGGTGAACACGCTCATCACCAGCCCCTGCTCCCCGGGCGCGAACTCGAACGTCGCCCCGGGGGCGCGCAGGTGGCGCACGAGGCTCCGGTACAGCTCCGTCTTCCCGTGCTTGTTGTAACCGATGGCCGTGTACAGCTCGTCGATGCGCTTCAAGGGCATGATCGACGCGAGGAACTCCACGGCCCCGCGCGGCCGCGCGATGTCCACGAGGAAGTACGACCAACTGAAGCCGAAGACGATGCTCGCCTCGTCCGAGGTGAGGAGGACGGCGTCGACGTAGATCCCGTCGGGGCCGTGGAGGAGCGCGAGCACGAGCGGGCGCACGTGGGGCCCGCGCAGGAGGCGCCCCACGAGGTACGCGCCCTTGTTCCGGAAGAAGGGGGACTCGATCATCTCGACGGCGTGGAACGCGCCCTCCCCCCACGCGGCACGCACCGCCGTGTCGATCCGCTCGGCCACCTGCGCGACGTCCCCCGGGAGGTCGCGCCACGGGGCGCGCCAGGGGACGTCGCCCAGGATACGCGCCACGAGCTCCGCGGTGTCGCGCACCCGCGGGTAGCGGCGCGCGATCGGTGTCGCGTCGTCGTCCTTGAGGTCGTCCGGGCTCGCGTCGGGGAACACGTACTCCACGCGCTCGTTCACCCCCACCGTGCTGAAGACGCGGCGCGTGACCGAGTTGAAGAACGTCTCCGCCAGCTCGCAGTCGTCGCGGTCCACGATCAGCGCGCCGTAGAGCCAGCGGATCTCCTCCCAGGTGGACGGGTCCGTCGCGTGCGCGCCGAGCCCGTCGCGGACCGCCGCGAGCACCGCGTCGACGTGGGCCTTGTAGATCGCCAGCCGCTCCGTCGCGTCCGCCTGGATCCCGAGCCAGTCACGCGCCTCGAAGCGCGCCTTGGCCTGGTGGGTGATCGCCCGGAAGCGCGCGTGGTACGCCGCGAACGCGTCGTGGATCGCCGCCGCCGCCCACTCCGTCGGCCGGTTGCCGATCATCTCACGCGACGTAAGTTTCATCGGCGCTGTGCGACATGATCCACCCCTCGAGAAGAGCCGATCCATGCCATCGTCAACCACCATGCCCGCATACCGAAATCTGACGCCCCCCGCCCAGGGAGCAACCATCACCATGCGCGACGGCACCCTCCAGGTGCCGGACGAGCCGATCATCCCGTTCATCGAGGGGGACGGCACGGGGCCCGACATCTGGCGTGCCGCCCAGATGGTGCTCGATGGCGCCGTGCGCAAGGCGTACGGCACCAAGCGGCGCATCGTGTGGTTCGAGGTGCTCGCCGGGGAGAAGGCGAAGAACGTGCTCGACACCTGGCTCCCCGAGGACACGCTGGCGGCGATCGACCATCACCTCGTCGCGATCAAGGGCCCCCTCACCACCCCGGTGGGCGGCGGCTTCCGCTCGCTCAACGTCGCCCTGCGCCAGCAGCTCGACCTCTACGCCTGCGTGCGCCCCGTGCGCTGGTTCCCCGGCGTCCCCTCCCCCGTCAAGGCGCCGCAGGACGTCGACATGGTGATCTTCCGCGAGAACACGGAGGACATCTACGCCGGGATCGAGTACAAGGCGAAGACGGACGACGCGAAGAAGCTGATCCGCTTCCTGCAGGAGGAGCTCGGCGTGCGCTCGATCCGCTTCCCCGAGACGAGCGGGATCGGGATCAAGCCGGTCTCCGAAGAGGGGACCAAGCGCCTGGTGCGCGCGGCGATCGAGTACGCGATCGCGCAGAAGCGCCCGAGCGTGACGCTGGTGCACAAGGGGAACATCATGAAGTTCACCGAGGGCGCCTTCCGCGACTGGGGGTACGAGCTGGCTCGCCAGGAGTACGGCGCCACGGAGCTCGACGGCGGCCCCTGGCTCACGCTCCCCAACGGGATCGTGATCAAGGACGTGATCGCCGACGCCTTCTTGCAGCAGATCCTCCTCCGCCCCAAGGAGTACAGCGTCATCGCCACCCCGAACCTGAACGGCGACTACATCTCCGACGCGCTCGCCGCGCAGGTGGGCGGGATCGGGATCGCGCCGGGCGCGAACATCAACTACGTGACCGGGCACGCGATCTTCGAGGCCACCCACGGCACCGCGCCCAAGTACGCCGGCCAGGACAAGGTGAACCCGGGCTCGGTGATCCTGAGCGGAGAGATGATGCTCCGCTACCTGGGGTGGAACGAAGCCGCGGACCTCGTCATCCGCGCGCTCGAGAAGACGATCGCGCAGAAGCGCGTGACGTACGACTTCGAGCGGCTGATGACCGGCGCGACGCTGCTCAAGACGAGCGAGTTCGGGAAGGCGATGGTGGAGAACATGTAAGGCGTCGCCCATCGGCGATGATGCACAGGGGGCACCGCGCCGGTGGCACGGTGCCCCCTGCGTCATGCGTCCCGAGATCCGTCAGTGCTGCAGGTTCGGGTTGTTCGTCCGCTCGATGTCCGGGAGCTTGAGGCAGAGTTGGCTGCCGGACGGGCCGTAAACGCCGCCGTTCCGGTAGGGCGTCCCCTGCGCCGGCTCGATGTCGAGGTTGTTGCGAATCACATCGTAGAGCCGCTGCCCCTCGAGCCAGAGCTCGCGGCTCCGCTCCTCGATCACCGCGGCGAGGACGGAGGCCTGATCGGTCGGGCCGCTGTAGGCCGGGATGCCCGCGGCCGAGTGGAACGCGTTGATGATGCCGATCGCGCCGTCGACGTCATTGTCGCGTGCGTCGGCCTCGGCGATGATCAGCTGCGCCTCCGCCCAACGCGCGATCGGGATCGGAGACCCCGCCTCGGGATACTTGTTCTGGTACCACTCGATGACGTTGGTCCCCGAGGGGTGTCCCGTGTTGACGGCCTTCACGCGAGGGTCCGCCACCCCGCCGTACTGCATGTTCTGGTACCGCGGACCGACCGAGGAGGCCACGGACGCCGAGTTGCTCTCCGCCCACACGCGGTTCTCACGACGCACGGTGGTCGCGGAGGCCGTGCTGACGTGCACGTAGTTGGGGTCGGTCACCTGCTCCGCATCGGCCTTCGCCGCGTCGTACTGCCCCATGTCGAGCCGCGCGCGCGCCCGGCCGATATAGGCCATCTGCAGCGCGTCCGGGTTCTTCCCCGAGCTCTGCGCCGCCGCGATCGCCTGCGTGAACATCGAGTCGGCCGATTGGAACATCTGCTGGGGCGTCAGCTCGGTGCCGTAGACGATCGACCCATCGGGGTTGAGCGTCGAGATCACGGCCGAGCAGAACATCTCGCCGAGCAGCACGCGCGCATACCCGGCGTACGCGGACATGATCGCGATCACCGAATCGCGGTCCACGCCGACGGGCATCTGGTCCGGCGTGGCCCCGCTGACGATGCGCAGCACCCGGTCCGCCGACTGGCGCGCCCGGTTGATCGGGATGTACGTCCCCTCGGCGTCGCAGTCCGCGGCCGCGTAGAGCTGCTGGTCCGTCGGCACGTTGCGCTTGTCGTACACCCAGCGCGCGGCGGTCTGCGTGGCATCCTCGAGCTCATCGGTCAGCTCGCCGCCGACGACGATGAACGCGCCGAGCGCGCAGTCGAAGTCCCCGATCGCGCCGTTCGCGAGGAGCACCGTGTTCGCCGGCGTCTCGAGCGGCGCCGCCGGGATGCGGCTTTCGGAGGTGACGTCGAGCAGGTGGTCGCACGCCGCCAACCCGGCGACGAGCAGCGCGACCCCGACCAGCGCGATGCCGCGCCGCGATCGGCCTGCCGGGTGATTGCCATGTGGAAGTCTCATGAGAATATACGCTCCACGAAATCGTCGGTCAGAAGGTCAGGTTCACCGACACGAGGAAGGACGAGAGCGCCGGCGTGGCGGTCTGGTCCCACGAGACGGAGTTGCCGCGAGAGCCGCTGATGAACGAGTTCTCGGGGTCGAGGCCCTTGTACGACGTCCACGTGTGCAGGTTACGCCCCGCCACGGTGATCGAGGCGCTCGTGGCGCGGATGCGTGCTGCGAGGTCGTCCGGGAGCGAGTACGTCGCCGAGACCTGGCGCAGCCGGAAGAAGCCGGAATTCTTGATGAGGTAGAACGGCATCCCCTCCTGCATCCCGGCGACGACGATCGGATCGCCGTGGACGGGGTCGACGGCGTCGCGGCACTGGCCGCCGAGATCGAAGTAGCACCGAATGCGCAGGTTGCCGTCGAGCGTCTTCTGGCCGAGCTGGTAGTCGACGATGCCGTACAGCCGGAGCCGCTGCCACAGCGTGAACGTGGACGAGAAGGCGCCCTGCTTGTTCGGCACGCTCGATCCGAGGAAGACGCTCGGCGCGCTCGCGCAATCGGTCGTGCCGCCGTGGCCGTCATCGCACAGGATGTTGGTCGCGGTCCCGCTGGCGTCGACCTGCGCGCTCACGATCCGCGGCAGGAACCACGCGCCCACCGGATACCCGGGCTTGTCGAGCTGATAGGTGCCGGGCGAGATCGCGGCGATGCCGGGGAGGCCGAGCGAGATGATCTTGTTGTCGTTGTGAGAGAACGACACCGACGCATCCCACGTCAGGACGTCGTTGCGGATCGGCGTGCCGTGGACCACGAGCTCCACGCCGCGGTTGCGAATCTCCCCCGCGTTGACGAAGCGATCGGACCCGAAGCCCACCGACGGCGCGACCTGCGCGTCGAGGATGGCGTTGACGGTGCTCTTGTTGTAGAAGGTCGCTTCCACGCCGAGCCGGTTGTCGAGCATGCCGGCGTCGAAGCCCACCTCGAACTCCTTGCCGCGCTCGGGCCCGAGGTCCGGGTTGCCCAGCGTGAGCGCGGTGATGGCCGGGAGGTCACCCGGCCCGGTGACCGGGAGGTACGTGCGCAGCGCGGCGAACTGGTCGGGCTGCTCCCCCGTCTCGCCGTACGCCGCGCGCAGACGCAGCGACGGCAGCCAGCGGAGGTTCCAGAAGGGCTCATCGCTCATGACCCACGAGAGGCTGGCCTTCGGGTAGTACGCCCGCTTGTAGTTCACGCCGAACGCGCTGTTCTTGTCGGACCGCAGGGCGAGGGTGAGGTAGCGGCGGTCCTTCCAGCCGATCTGCTCCTGCACGTAGTAGCCGAGCGTCCGGTTCTCGGTCAGGTCCTGGTCGTTGCCGAGCCCCGTCGTCAGCGCGCTGATCGCCGTGAGCCCCTGCGCCGCGAAGACGCTGCCGTACGCCTCGACGTACTCGTAGCGCTTGGTGTAATACTGGGCGCCGACGGAGGTCGCGAAGTTGAACGACGAGGCGCTGAACTTCGCCGTCGCCGAGTAGTCGAACGTGCGGAACGCGTCGGTGTTGTTCGTCTGGACTTTGCTGCCCAACTCGTCGGGGATCGAATCGACCCGGTTGGCCAGCTCCACGTCCATCGTGTTCACCTGATCGGCGCCGACCGTGAGGCGGTGCGTGAACCACGACGTGGGCTGGTGCGTGACGATGACGCTCCCGGTGAAGCGGTCGAGGTCCTGATACAGCCGATTCAGCACGTCGTACTGCCACGGGAGGTAGCTCCCGAACCCCCACACGCCGGCCGTGTCGACCATCGTGGGGTCCATGAGCATGGTCGTCCACACCCGGCCGCCGTACCCCGCCTCGGGGGCGAGCGTCGTGCGTCCGGTGGCGTACGTCATGTGCCCTTCGATCTTGAACTTGTCACTCGGCTGCGCGGAGAGATTGAGGCGCGCGTTCGTCCGCCGCAGGTTGTTGTTCGGCTCGACGCCGTCGTCCTCCTCGCGCGTCGCGGAGACGTAGTACTGGAAGTGCTCCGTCCCGCCGCCCACCGCGCCACGATACTTCTGCGTGTAGCCGTTGTTGAAGATGTTGTCGCCGGTGTGCTGCTTGTACAGGTTGTTCAGCGTCGCATAGTTGATCGAGACGATGTTCCCGTTCAGGATGCCGTAGTTCGTCGGCCACCGGCCTTCCGGGTTCATGATGAAGTCCATCCCCTGCGACGTGCTGAACTCGTACTGCGGCGGCCCGGCGTGTCCCTTCTTGGTAATGATCTGGATCACGCCGTTGGAGGCCTCGGTGCCGTACAGCGTCGCGGCCGAGGGCCCCTTGATCACCTCGACCCGCTCGAAGTCCTCGGGGTCGAAGTCGTTCCAGCGCGAGATCGAGCTCGACCCGAACGCCTGGTTCTGGGGGCCGGTCGCCTGATCGTTGTCGATGCGTACGCCGTCGATGTAGATGAGCGGCGTCTGCGAGAGGTCGAAGCTCGAGGTGCCGCGGACGTGGATCTTGGCCCCCGATCCGATCTGGCCGCTCGGCTGCGCGATGTCCACGTTCGGCGCACGGCCGTTGAGGAGCTCCTGGAAGCTCTGCACCGGCGCGACCTTCTGGATCGCGGCCGCGTCGACGGTGGTGATCGCGTTCCCGATCTCCCGCTTCGTCGCGGCCTCCGGGGTCCCCGTGACCACGACCTCCTCGAGGCTCGTCGCCCTCGCGGTGAGGACGAATTCGACCGTCGTGTCGCCCACGGTGACGGTCTTCGTCTGCGACGCGTACCCGATGCGCCGCGCGACGACGGTCACTTGCGTCCCTTGCACGCCCGTGATCCGGAATCGCCCGGCGGCATCGGTGAGCGCGCCGAGCGTCGTGCCCGAGACGACCACCTGCGCGCCGGGGACCGGCTGGCGCGTCCCGTCCTCCACGACCCGCCCGCCGACCACGCCCTGCGCCGCCGCTGCGCTCGTGAAAGCCGCGCCGGCGATGAGGCCCGCCGCGAGCACACTGGCCCACGCGAACGGTCGCCCGCGCGTTCTCACCACGCGATCAGGTTTGCTCCCACGCACACACGCGATTTCTGGCATTGTTGGACCTCCTGGTGGGGACGAACACTGCCGAGCCCGCCGACTTGCCCCCACCACCGCGCGAATCGCTGCACGCGTCGCGCGGGCGGGGACACCATGGAGGCAGCGGGCCGAAAGCGGGATCATTCAGCGCGATGGCACACACATCCTCGCCGGAACCGCGGTCGCCGGCCGCGGAGAGCTCCTGGGGAAGTGGGGTGGAGAGAGATCGCAGCGCCGACCGCGCCGCGAACGAACGGAGCCGGTCGCTAAAGTAGCGCCGGTATGTCCGGCCGCAATGGGGTAAGTACCATTTCCTGGAACCCCGAACGATGAAATGGAACCCGTC